>DASYUT010000276.1 GCA_036000965.1 Actinomycetes bacterium | reverse complement strand
CTCGGCCGTGGCGACCTGGCGGCGCACGACCTCGCCGGCACACATGCCGTCGGCAGGCGCGAGCTGCCCGGCATAGTTGCCGTAGTGGTCGAGCAGGTGGAGGGCGATGCCGTGACGCGCCAGGAGCGAGACGGCGGCGGTGTTGACGTCGACGGGTGCGAGCGCGACAAGGTCGCGGACGTCCGTCACCGGGATGTGGACGTTCGAGCCGTCGGGCCGCTCGACGACAAGGCTTTGGTCCTCGCGCCGGACACGGCACGCGGTGGTCAGCCAGTAGGTTCGCTGCGCATCGCCCGTCACGGCTATCCCCAGCAGTAGTCGAGGTAGGAGCAGCCCTTGCAGCGGGCGCGTTCCAGCCGCGCCGGGGCGCTCGGCGCGGCGCTCACCTCGACCACGCGCGCCCGGTCGGCGAGGGCGCTGGCGCGTGCGGCGTCGTCGAAGGGGATCGTGACGGTCCGCCGGGCGAGTGGGTAGTGGACCACAGCGCCGTGGACTGCGACGCCGCGGTCGGCCAGGGCGAGGCAGTACAAGCGTGCCTGCGCGGTGTGGGCGTCGTCGGGACGCCGGGCGCTTTTGACCTCGTGGACCCACAGGCGGCCGTCCACCCAGTCGATGCGCACGGCATCGAGGGCTACGCCCCGCTTGCGCCGGAACGTGGTCGCGTCGACCGCCTCGCCGAAGGCGACCAGATCGCTGTCGGCCTCGGGCCGGTATCCTCTGGTGTACAGCCACAGCTGCCGGCGGCAGTGGTGCAGGTACTTGACGTGGATGCCCCCGACGTCGTCCTCGGCGAGCCGGGCGCGGTCGGGCGGGATTGGAGGTCGGGCGCTCACAGGATCGTCTCCGCCTCGCTGGCAGCTCCGGGACCGGGCGCGGACAGGTCTAAGCCGTGCTCTTGGCTGTAGGGCAGCTCGAGGACCCATGTGTCGGTGGCAGGGTCGCGCGTCGGCCGGCAGCGGCCGTCCCTGACGAGCCGTGCGAGCAGCTCGTAGGACAGCGGGATCAGCAGGCCTGCGGCGAGGAGAGGGTCACGCTCGAACTGCGCGCGGTAGGCGTCCAAGTCCGTGGTGACGACCGCTTCGACACCGTCGAAGAGCTGATCGAAACGGTCTTCCAAGCTCGAGCGGTCGTCGAACGGGCTGGAGAAGGTGAGGAAGTCTGCCGTGAACTCGTCTCGCGCGCGGCGTACCTCGGCGAGCCACTGCTGCCCCCAGACTCCCGCGTACGCGTCCGTGAGCCAGTGCTGCGCCGCAGCCTCTGCGACCAGCTCGCCGTCGTGGGTGGTGAGGATCCGCCAGGCTTCGTGGACGGGTGCGGCCAGGTACGGCCCCACCCTGTCTGGACGGCCTGGGGCCGGCTCGACCGGGTGGATCCATACCTCGGCGGGGGGCCGTCGAGCGACACGGTTGACGCGGCCCATCCGCTGGAGGAGGGCCTCCAGCGGGGCGACGTCGGTGAACGCGACGTCGAAGTCAACGTCGAGGCTGACCTCGGCGACCTGCGTGCTGACGACCAGCCCGCCCCGCCGGTCAGGGCCGAGCGTCGCGTAGCGGTCTTGCAGCGTGTCTTCGAGCCGCCTGCGGTCCTGTTGCCGGAACCGGGCGTGCAGGAGCACGGCGCTGCTCGGGTCGTCGGGCCAGCGGTCGCGGGCGGCCTGGGCGAGCCGCGCGAACATCTGCTGCGCTCGTCCGACCGTGTTGGCGACGATGAGCACGGACCGGCCGTCGGCGACCGCGTCGCGGACGCGGGCCACGCTCGCGGGGTCGGTGAGGTCGTCGTCGGCCAGGCGGAGCCGGTGACGGACCAGCCCGGACGCGAACTCCGGGTCGGCGTGCACGACGGCGATGGGCGCGGCGAGGCTGTCGCGGATGACGTCGAGGACCTGCTCGGCGAGTGTCGCGGAGGCGATGCCGATCCGCCCGCCGAGTCGCTCCCACAGCCGCAGGGTGGCGAGCAGCCATCCGAAGGTTCTGGGCTGGTAGGCGTGCAGCTCGTCGAGGATGAACGCGGAGTTGGCCGCGTCCAGCAGGACGCTGGTGTGTTTGGGGCCGAGCAACGCGCCGCGGAGGAGCTGGTAGGGCGTGCCGACGCGCAGGCGCTCGTGGAACAGGCGGGTCATCCGCTGCCGGGCGCGTGCCTTCCTGGCGGCTTCCAGGTCGTCCGCGCCGTCCTCGGTCGACCAGGCAAGCAGCACCTGGGCGGCCTTGCCGTGGACCACGCCGATCCTGTCCATACCGCAGCCGAGGTCGTCAGCGAGCCGGCGCACCATCGCGTTGATGGACGCAAGGTACGGCAGCACGTAGAACAGGCGAGGCTGGCCGACCAGGCCGGCGAGCGCCGCGCTCGCCCACGCCAGCATCCCCTCGGTCTTGCCGGTGCCGGTCGGCGCGACAAGCGCGACATGGCCGTCCTCGTGGGCGGCGGCGAGCTGGTGGGCGTGCGGGTGCCAGCCGGCTGCGGTGAGACGGTCGAGGTAGCCGGCTGGCAGCGGCATCGTCCCGTCGAACCCCTGCCGTCCCGCCGAGGACAGGTGGTCCGCCATCGTCACCGCTCCCTGCAGTAGCACGGCGGTCAGCCCTTCCCCGTCGGGCAGCGCCCGCTGCCAACGGTCGGTCGACGCCTTGAACATCCGTCGCGCCCGCTCCGCGGCCGGCGCATCGGGCGGCTCGCGCCGGACCGGCTCGGGTGCGCGCGTGGCGAGCCAGTCGAGCAGTTCATCGTGGACGCCTTGGCGCACCTGCTCGCCGAACGCTTCGTTGAAGCGTTCCGGGTGGGCGCCCCCGTAGTGCCGGTCGAGGTCACGACCCCGCCCCTGGCCGACCGCTCCGGAGGGACGGAGCGGCCGATGGTGCGTGAGGACCCCGAGCGCCACCCACAGGCGCTCGTCCTCGGAGAGTGCCGTGGTGAGCAGGTCGACGAAGGCCAGGGATAGGACCTCGTGCCGCTCCCCCCAGCCGCCGCGACCCAGCTTGGGTGGCGGGAAGGCGGGGTTGGCGAGCTGCGCCTGGAACCCATCGGCGACCTTCCCGGCGTCGTGCAGCAGCGCCGCCCATGCCACGAGCGGCCAGAAGCGGCCCGGTGGCATCCCCGCGAGCCGGTCGAGCGATCCCACACGGCGTTCGATCGCCCGGGCGGTCTGGAGCGCCGCTTCCAGGTGCTCAGTGAGGCGCTCGCCCGGCTTTCCGCCACGGCGGCTCTTCGCCCAGACCGAGTCGAGCGGGACCGGTGTCATGCCGCGCTGTCGACCTCATCGACGTCGTTGACGTCGATCGGCCAGACGAGCTGCCCGCCCTCGTCCACGAGCGCGCCAACGACCGTTTCCACGTCCCCGCCGCCCTCCTCCGCCCAGAGAAAGTCCTCGTACCGGGTCCGGCGCCGGTCCGCCGCGACCCAGGTAGCGAGGCGGTACTCGTCCCCGGTCCCGCGCGGGACCGCGCCGACCGGGACAAGCGCGAACCCTTGCCGGCCACGGTCGACGGTGCGTAGCTCGACAACGTCAATGTCGACGAGGTGGACGAGGTCCTGGCTGCGGCCGAGATGGAGCGCCCAGACCGGCCGCCGCAGCGCCGCGGCACAGGCTTCCGGGTTGTCGTGGATCGCCCAGACGGTGAGCTCGGCATCCACGACTAGATGGCGCTCGAGCGGTGTCGGGCCTTTGTCCACGCCTGGGAAGCGCATCCGGCCGTCGGTGTTCAGCGGGTGGTAGGTCTCCAGGTCCATCGCCTCGCCGCCGATGCGGAACGCGATCCCCACGTGCACCCGGCCGAGCCGCTCGTAGCTGCCCCACGCCGCGGCGAGCAGTCCGCGTACCGTGGCTGGGGGTGGGACGAGCAGGCCGGCTTGGAGCCCCGGGAACATCGGGTCGCGGAACGACGCGACCGGCGCCAGGAGCCGCGCCCGCACGGCCGGCCCACCTGTCAGGGCGATCGCGTCGGTGGTCACGACGCCCAGACCGGGTCGGTGAACCAGTCGTCGTGCTCGCCGGCTCGGATCTCCTTGGCCAGCGCGAGCAGCAGGGTCCGGGGATGGTCGAGCACGACCCGCCCATCCTTGACCAGGTCGGCTAGGTCGGCGGCGACCCGGTCGCGCTGGCCGGCCAGGTAGCCCGGCGCCCAGCCGACCCACGCCGGCCCGAGGGTCTCCTCGGCCCAGCCGTCCAGCTCGGCACGCAGCACGTCCGCCCGAACCTCGGTGGTGCCATCGCTGTCGGCGACAACCCGCCCGAGTGGGCTGATGCCGCCGCGCATCGGGACCAGGACGAGCAGGGCCGGCGTGCGGTCGCCGTAGTGGAGCGCCTGCTTGGCGCCGCCGCGAACGGACGCCATCGCCCCCAGGAGTCCGGCGAGCCGCTCCCGGCGCGTCTCGAGCGGCAGGGCGACCGCGTCGATTCCGCGGAAGCGCACCTTGCTGGCACCGCCCGCCAACGCCTCGACGACCTGCTCGTCAGTCAGGCTGCGCCGGTGGCCGGCGCCGCCGAGGGTGAACACGCCGATGTGGGCGACGTCGATCAGCAGGTCCGTGGCCATGTCGGCCGTGTAGAACTCGTGGCGGTGCAGGACCGGACGTTCGTCGGCGCTGAACCCCCGGGACATCGTGCCGAAGTCCTCGGTCGGGCGGGCGGGCGAGACCGCCCGCAGCGTCCCGACGCTGAGTACGCTGTCGCGCTGGGTCTCCTTGTCCTTGATCGCGCGCATGTAGCCGAACAGGTCGTCGTCGACGTACCGGTGTGGCTCGCCGACGGTGTAGGCCTGCTGCTTGGCGCCGCTGCCCGAGCGGATCACCGGGGAGGCCTCGGTGCCCGCCGTGAGCGTGTCGCGCAGCCAGCGCCGGTACGCCTGCGGAGCGATGTAGGGGTAGAGACGGCTGTCCCGTCCAGACCCCAGCCTGATCTGCTTCACGCGGCCGACCTGAGCGTCGTCGGTGAGGCCATTGTTGGGTGCTCCCTCTCGCACCTCGATGACCAGCTTCCCCGCCAGGTAGCTCATGTGCGCGGCTCCTCCTCGTCATCGGTGTCGTCAGTAGTTGCGTTGGCCAGCTCGGCGGCCAGCTCGGCGCGGGTGGTCTCGTCGAGCGACCGCCCCCAGCCCCGTTCGTGCAGTCTTGCGATCACGGCGAAGAATAGGAGGTCGCGTGCGACGAAGCCGTCGGCGCCCTCCTGGAACAGCAACTCGTAGTCGGCTGGCTCGAGCAGCGGGCCCGCCTGCGGGTCGGTGATCAGGCAGTCGACCGCCCGTCGGCGGAACCAGCTGTTTAGCTTATGGGGGGAACGCGATGCCTCGGTGAACTCGTGCAGCGGCCCGCGCACCTCACCGTTGCCGATCAGGGCAGCCACGCGTTCGCTCACCTGCTCGATTCGGCCAGTGTCGACCGTGCTCACGTTCAGGACCTCCTTGGCGTACCGGCGGGCGAGCGCCGGGATCGTCCCCGGCGCGTCGGTCGACTGCTCCTGCGGCCGGAGCTGCCCGCTGCTGACGATGCCGAGAAGCGCGCGGCGGGCGTCCGACAGGAAGCGGTGCTCGGGCTGTTCCAGCAAGCTTGTCGCGGCGACGTTCTCGCCGAGGCGGCGCATGGTGCCGTCCCGTCCGTGGACGTCGAACGCCCGGCAGACGGCCCGCAGGCCGAGGCCGGCCGCCTTGTCCCTGGCATCCAACCCGACCAGGAAGGCGCATCGGCGCTGGGCGATCCGGTGCGAGCGGAGCTGCGCGCCCCGGTTGTCGTTGCGGAACACCAGCATGCGCACGCCCGACTGGGGCGTCTCCCGGTACTCCCGCAAGGCGCGGAACGCGACGGTCGTCGGGCGTTCCAACCGGACCGGCGCCGCCACCTGGTCGACGCTGACATACCGCCGGTTCTCCACCACCGCCCGGCCGGTCAGGTAGCCGAGGAGGCCTTGGTCGCTCGAGTCGAACACGACGAGCTGGCCCCGGACATAGGTCGCGCCGTACGGCATCGCCCATCCAGCGAGCAGGCACGGCCAGCACAGCGGCCAGCCGGGCACACCCGGCGCGGTGGTGTTGCGGTACAGGATGGACGCGACCAGGGGGAAGCGGTCCTTGCCGACGACCCGGTCGGCCGGGCGGGCGCAGAGCACGCACGCGAAGCCCACCATCCCCGAGGCGGCTGGGCGGTCCAGGAACGCGGCCAGCTCCGCAGCCACGTCCCGCCGAGCGCGCCCAGGATGTGTCGCGGGGGAGTTCGGAAAGGCCGCTCCGAGCACCCTCTGCCAGTAGCTTCCCGGTCCTTCCTTGGTCGCTCTGGCCGCGGCGACGGCGTCTCGCTGCACCGCCGCACTCACCAGGTCGAGGTCCGCACCGGTCACGGCAGCCACACCGCCTCGGCCGGCCAGGCGCGCGACTGCGAACGCGCCGACGCGCTGGAGCGGATGGGGAGTAAGCGACAGCGGCGGGGTCGCAGCGACCGTTGTTGTCATTCGATCCACCCGAACCCGGCCGAGTTCGCCTGTCCGAGGCCCCACGACCAGATCGCCGCGAGCGTCTCCGATGCGGCCAGGACCCGCACCGTGACCGGGGCGCCGATCCGGGCGGATCCGTCCACCCGGAACAGCCGCCGGGCCCCTGCCCACAGGGGCTCCACCTCCACCGCGTCGTCCAGCCCGAGGGTCGCCGCCTTGCGCTGGAGGTTCCCGCGCAGCCCTTCCAGCCACCCAGGGTCGTCCGGGAGCAGGAAACGGTCGGGATGGTCGCCTTTCACGATGACCGGCGTCGCCGTGTGCCACTCGGCTTGTCCGGTGATGAACCGCGGCGGGTCCACCGCGGCGACAGAGCGAATCTCCAGTGCCGCGGATCCCCAGTGGCGCTGTTGCCACGAGCTGAGCCGTAGATCTGCTCAGCTCAGCAGGGCGAGTGCCACCCAGACTCGCTCGCGCGAACCCAGGGCTGACCGGGCTTCGTGCGTAGCACCTGCTGCTAGTGTGGCACCGGCGTCCTGTAGACCTGACCGGCCTGAAGAAGGCCCTGACCTTCCACTCGGTAGAACACCTTGGACGGATACTTGCGAACCCCGAGGTTGTCATAGAAGCGCTGAGCGTTGGCGTTGTCGTCGTCGGTCGTCCACTCGACGCGGCTGCATTCGTACTTCGCGGCGACCTCGAATATGCCCTCCATCAGGAGCTTGCCAACGCCCTTACGGCGATACTCCTGGGCAACGTAGAGTTCCTTCAGGTAGAGCGACCGTGTAAGACCGATGGCGGGCCACAGGAACGAATACGCGGCGAGACCTACGAGCTGTGCACCATCCCATGCCAGCAGGGCATACGCAGCAGGTGGATTGCTAAAGATCGCGTCGTTGATCTGACCTACTCGAAGTTCGAGTGGCTCTACTTCCGTCGCGCCATAGGAGCGATCCATCTCCTCAAGAAGAGCAGCAATCCCGTCAATGTTGCCCGGCTCAGCAGGTGTCACGAAGACCACGAGTGTTCTACTCCCTTCGTCCCGGCCGTAAGCATTAGCAGGTCGCGGAGTTCACGAACCGGCGGCAGTGCTTGATGCTTTCTCGGGAGCTCAGCAACGATTTCATGTGCGCGGAGCGTGATAATGCCTTGACGCTGCTGGTCGCTTAGACTTACGAGAGTTTCAGTCGCGTAAGAGACGGCTGCGGGAGTATCACCGTCATGGGCAAGACAGCTTGCACGATCGAGCTTAGTGAATGCCCGATCCATGTAGTCGCCTGAAGGACAAAGTTCGAGTGCCCGTTCCTGTGCCCTCCACGCCGACCGCGTGTCACGCAGATGAGTGTAGGCATTGCCTTCGTGAAAGCGAAGCTGTGCCTCGGTATAGCCAAACGCAGATGCCACGACCAAATCAGCATCCAACTTCGCCAAGAAGGTTTCGGCTCGCGCAAGCGCCTCTCGGGTTTCTTGACGGCGGCCAAGGGCGGCATGGGCACGAGCTTCGAGTGCCGCTGCAAGTGCGGCACCGACACAAGGCACATTGCCTACGAGGTCTTGCGCGTGATACGCCACGTCCACCGCGCCGATGAGATCACCGCTGTAGTAGTGCCCGTACGCCTCTTGCGCAAGCACCCACGAGTGGGTCAGGGGATCGCCCGCTTCCTCGGCTGCAACGCGAGCAGTGCGCGCCCACCTGCGGAACTCCGTGCGCTCATCGAGCTTGACAAGTGTCAAGCACATGAGCCCCGACATTTGGGCGGTCACCCTGATAAGACGCCGTAAGGCGAACGCTGATCGGCGGCGTGAGAGCGCTCGTTTCAGTTCCGCAAGGTCAGCGGTCAAGCCTTCCAGCAGCACACCTGGCGGGCGATGCCGAGCGGCCTGTCCGAAGTGCAGCACGGTCCGTTCCCAGTCATCGAGACTGGCGTTGGTCATCGCCCCTTCGGTGATCAGGTCATCCAGATCTCGACGAAGCAGCTCGACCCGGTCCAGGTCGGGGCGACCTATCGGCGTGGCAACCGCTGTGCCATCACGGTCAACATCCCGGTTCGGGTGAAGCTGCTCGTTGCTCCGCCGAACGAACCTGAGGGCGCCGTTGGTAACTGACGACTCGTTGTCCGGAGAGTCGTCGCTGAAAGTGCGGCGAGGCGACGACGGCGAGGTCCCCTTCTTGCTGTGCTTCTTGAGCGGAGGGTAGACCAGTTGGTCTCGTCGTGCGCCAAGCGCCCCGGCGAGGTAGTACTCGTAGAAGTCGCTTGGACGCCGAGCGCCGGTCTCCCACGCGCTCACGGTCTTGCCGTTGCACGCCGCGTTGTGACCGTCTTCTTTAGCCAAGCGGTTGATCGCAGACGCGAGCCGAGGCTGGCTCAGGCCGCGTTCCTTACGGAGTGCTGCGAGGTTCGGCTCCGGCACGGGGTCGCCCTTCAACGCTGCGCAACCAGGGACTTCATAGCAAATCCTACTGCTCCGGTCACATCCCGCGCGAACGCCAACCCCATCAAGAAGCGCCTCCGCCGTGAGGACCCGCGAGGGTCCCTGCGCGGGTATCCCCGTTCGGTGTGAGGGTCCCCGGAACGCTGGGACCGCGCCCCCGGCTCGTTGGAAGGTGCTCGAGTCACGCGATCCCTGCCGTTGCAGCGCCAACGGTAACGAGGGGAGGCACGCGCGATGCGACGACAGAGAAGGTGATGCCGGGTGTTCATCGCTCAACAGCCATCCGCGACCCAAAGGCAACGATCGTGACCGGACACGAGACCACACCAGCGCCGCAATATCTCGCCAGGGCCGCGATCGTCACACCCCTGGGAGTGGACGACCGACCGACAGGCTCAGCCGACGCGCGGACGCTCGCTTCGCCCGGCGTGCCTGGGGTGACGCCTCGTCCCGACCTGGCCGGGCATGTGCCCTACCGCTCGCCCCGGCCGCTGGTGCCGGTGCGGCTGGACACCAACGAGAGCCCCTACCCGCCCTGCGGGGCGCTGCGCACCGACCTGGCGAAGCTGGCCGGCGCGCACGACTGGCACCGCTACGGCGACCTCGACGCCACCGCGCTGCGGACGCGCCTGGCCGCCCTGCACGGCCGCACAGTCGAGGGGGTGTGGGTCGCGGCGGGCACCTTCGAGCTGCTGGTCCAGCTGCTGCTGGCGTTCGGTGGGCCGCGCCGCAGCCTGGTCGTGCTGCAACCGGCCTGGGGGGGCTACCGGCAGGTCGCCGCCGCCACCGGCACCCAGCTCGTCGACGACCGCGCTGGCGCCGACGTGGTGGTGGTCTGCTCGCCGAGCAACCCCAGCGGCCACCCCACCCCCATCGAGACCATTGCGCGGCGGTGCGCCGAGCAGCCGGCCAGCCTGGTCGTGGTCGACGAGGCCTACGCCGAGTTCAGCGCGGCGCCGAGCGCGGCCGGGCTGCTCGACCAGTTCCCGAACCTGGTGGTGCTGCGCACCTTCTCCAAGGCGCTGGCCCTGGCCGACCTGCGGCTGGGCTACCTGCTGGCTGACCCGGAGCTGGTTAGGGTGCTGCCGAAGGTGCGGGTGCCGTGGCAGCCGTCGGGGTTCGCCCAGGCCGCCGGGCTGCTCGCCCTGGGCTACCTCGACGACGTGGCCGCGACGGTCGCGCTGGTGGTCCGCGAACGCGGCCGGCTGGCCGAGGCGCTGGCTGGGCTGCCCGGGGTGCGGGTCCGCCCCAGCGAGGCGAACTTCCTGTGCTTCGCGACCCCGCTGCCGTCCGACGAGGTGCGGCGGGCGCTACTCGGGCGTGGGGTGGCGATCCGGGACGTGTCCGGCCTTCCCCATCTGCCCGGGCACCTGCGGGTCACGGTCGGCGCCCCGGCCGACAACCGCGCGTTCCTGGCCGCACTCCGGGCGGTGCTGCCATGACCCGTGGCAATGGGTACCGGCAGGACACCGACGACCTCGCCTTCGCGCGCTTCCTGGCCGACGAGGCCGACCAGCTCAGCCTGGACCTGTACCGGCAGGGCGAGCTGCTGGTCGCAAGCAAGCCTGACCTGACTGAAGTGACCCAGGCCGACGAGGCCGTGGAGGACCGGCTCCGCCAGCTGATCGCCACCCACCGCCCGGAGCAGGGCGTGCTGGGAGAGGAGCGGGGACAGACGGGCAGCCGGCGGGTCCGCTGGCTCATCGACCCCATCGACGCCACCCGCAACTTCATCCGCAGGCTCGACTGGTGGGCGACCCTGCTCGCCTTGCAGGTCGACGGCGAGGTCGAGGTCGCGCTGGTCTCGGCGCCGGCGATGGGCCGGCGCTGGTGGGCGGTCCGCGGCCAGGGCGCCTGGACCACCGGGCCGCTGGACCCCTCGCCCCGCCCGCTTGCGGTGTCGCGGGTCGGGGCGCTGACCGGCGCCCACCTTGCCTACGGCGACCTGCGCGCCGACCGGTGGTTCCTGGGGCTGGCCGGGGCGTGCTGGCGCACCCGCGGGATCGGCGACTTCCTGATGTGGTGCCTGCTGGCCGACGGCGCCGTCGACCTGGTCATCGGCGACCATGGCGACCGGGTCTGGGACCTGGCCGCCCCCATCCTGCTCGTGGCCGAGGCCGGCGGGCAGGTCACCGACCCCGCCGGGCGGCCGTGGGCTGAGGGGCGGCTCGCCATCGGCAGCAACGGGTGGCTGCACCCCGTGGCGCTCGACGTCATCCGCGCCGGCGCTGATCCTCCCCCGCCCACCCCGGCGCGGGACCGCGGCGGCTGACCCCCACCAGACCGACCTTCATTCCCGCTCCGCACGACCAGCGCTCGGCTGGCCTGGCCCAACGCGTGCCCAACTACCCGACGACGACATGGAGGCACCCCCCGGATGCGTCCCGCCCCCGACCGCACCGCAGCCACCAGCCGCACCCAGCCCCCCGAGGAGGACGCGCTGGTGCGCCGCTTCGGCTACCGCCCCCGGCTGGCCCGCAGCCTGGGCTGGGGGGAGTCGTTCGGGGTGGCGTTCTCGTTCATCTCGGTCACCACCGGCATCTTCACCACCTTCGGGTTCCT
>DASYUT010000275.1 GCA_036000965.1 Actinomycetes bacterium | reverse complement strand
TCCCGACGTCGCAGGTCTGGGTGGAGGCGGAGAAGGTCTCGGCGGCCAACGCCACGACCGTTTGTGCCGCGGTGCCGTCGGGCAGGGTCAGATCGATACGGATCGCCGGGCTGAGCGGCCTCTTGCGGGCGGTGAACTCCTTGGTGAGGAAGACCACGACCAGCTTCGCGCCATCGTCCAGGTGCGCGTCGAAGTACCACCACTCGTAGGTGCCCCCGGGAGCCGTCGGTACGCATTCCGTCCTCCCACGGCTTGATCGCGCGGGGTTGGATGCCGATCCGCGCGTAGTCGTCGGGGGTGCCGCCCAGGCGAGCGGGGACGGGTGTGGCGCTGGTTCGGGACATGGGGGTCACACTCCTCTCGAATGCCTGGATCCTGGCCTGGTCGCGGCCGCGAAGCTGTCGGCCGGAGATGTCTCGCGGGACCGGCCGAACCGCAGCGCTACCGCGGCCAGCGTGATCACAACCGCCGCGGCCAGCACCGGAAGGGCGAGGTCCACCCGTAGCAGCAACGCGCCTACCAGCGCCCCTGCGGCCATGAGCCCAACGGCGGCGAGGCGACGCCCCACCCGTGGGCCGCGCCCGGCCAGACGGAAGTCGGCGGCCAGCCCGGTCAGGGTCAGCGTGAGCACGGTGGTAGTGAGATCGGGAACTGCCAGGCGCCGCACGGTCGCGTTCTGCAGGCCAAGGGCCGCGGCCAGCAACGCGATCACCGCGTAGCGCCGACCGCCGCCACCGTCGAGTGGCAGCCCGATGGCCACGACGCCCGCCGTGATCACCAGGCCCAGCTCGATCAGCAGCGTGATGCTGAGCCACCGTTGCCGCGCCGAGGCGGACACCGGGGTGTTGGCCGGTCCGACAAGGCGGGTGGCGAGCCGCCCGCCGCCGGCAGCGCCCACCAGGAACACCGTCAGCGACACCGTCGGCCCCAGTACGGGCAAGCCTTGGGTTCCGGCGGCGCCGAAGGCCAGCAGGACGACGTTGCCGGTCATGTTCGCGGTGAACACCCGGCCCAGCCCCAGGTAGCAGGCGGCATCGACCAGGCCGGTGACCAGGGTGAGCAACCCCAGAGCGACCAGCGGCGGGTCCGCGCGTCGCACGGCGTCAAGACGCGTCGATCCGGCATCAGCTGGCATCGAACGTCATCTCCCGCACACCACCCTCGTTGCTGTCATGCCGTGCGTAGGAGACGTCGTAGTCGGCGAGGAGCCGCAGAAGCCGGTTGGCGTCGTGTCGGGTCGGGGCGTAGAGCCAGAGTGCGGCACCGCCTGCCTGGGCATTGGCGAAGTAGCGCCTCCTTGCCTCGTGATCGGCCGTCAGCGCGTTCACCACCTTGGCCAGCCAGGAACGTCCTGCCAGGAAGTGGGCCTCATTGCTCAGAATCTCCTTCGCGCTGTACAGCCGCATGTCCTCTGCGGGCACCCCGTGTTCCTGGAGACCTCGCTGCGCTCGCCGGGCCTCATCACTGTCCTTGAACAGCACCTCGAGGTAACCCTTAGCTGAGAAGGTCCAAGGACGCCGATTGTGCCCCGTCGGGGGCTTTTCCATCGGCCAGTCGTGTGGTTCACCTTGAATCGACTCTGCTGATCCGGTTGCCGTCGGGACGGCTTCGCCTTCCATCTGCCGCATCTCGCACCACCTGGTGGCTTGTCGAGCTGGGCTGGTTGACCTGACGCTTCCCAGCTTCGCCACCATCTGGCCGGCTGTCGTCGTGGCCAGCGCCAATCTGGCCTACCTGCTGGCCGGTACCGCTGGACTGCAGCTGACGGGGGGTCATGATGGGCGCTGGCCGCGACGACGTGCGCCCGCTGGTGGGTGAACCTGCATGGCATGAAGATTGGCCACGCGCTGCTCGCCGGCGGCGCGGCCCGGGCCCGGTCCACCGGGTCCAGGGGCGTGGCGCTGGCGGTGCTGGCCACCGCGCGGTTGGTCGTCGCGCTGGACTACGCCA
>DASYUT010000274.1 GCA_036000965.1 Actinomycetes bacterium | reverse complement strand
GCCGGTCGCGTATCAGCGATTGTCCGACTTGCGAACCAGCGGGTGTGGTCATGACCTGCGTTTCTGCCGTGCCGGCAGAAACGCAATCAGGCCGATCGGGATACCCAACCGACTCGCTAGACTCCCCGGCAGAGATCAGGGCCGGATGCGGTCTCTACCAAGCCCCTCGGCTGCCGTACTACGCAGCTGCGGTCGCGTAGTCCGCGCCGCTGATCGAGGATCATCCGGAGGTCGGCAACGGCGTCGCTGAGCATGTCGAGGTCGGCCTCGAACTCGTCCAGGCACCTCGGCGAGTATCTGGACCGTTTGGGCGAGCCCGTCCAGAGCGCCCGCGCGGAGCTCGGGCACGGACAGGATCAACGCCCGACCGACCTGACGGCAGCTTGCTAGCGACCAAGGATCGCTACAGAGACCGTTACGAACCGCTGGGTTCGGATGGGTTCGATGGTACGTGGACCTAACGTGGACCAGGCCAGGCCCGGCAAGGCCGACCACTCGTGCTTGACTACGCGGGGATTGTGGCCCTTGGAGGCGGGATGAACTGGGGTCGGTTGCTCGTCACCCTCGGTCTGGTGCTCGGCGCCGCGGTGCTCGGCAACGTCTTCGTCAGCCGGGAGGCGCAGCAGTGGTTCCGCGCGCTGCGGTGGCCACGCCTCATGGTGCCCTACCCGGCGCTGGTCGCCGCTGCCGCGGTCTACTACCTGCTGATGGGCGTCGTACTCGATCGCGCGCTCGCCCACGGCGACACCGTCGCGGTCGTGCTTGCGCTGGTGGTGCTCGTCCTCAACGAGGCATGGAACGTACTGTGGTTCGGCCGGCGCAGCCTGCGGTGGGGCTTCCTCGGCGCCGTCGTCTTCCTGGTCCTGCTGCTCGCGTTGGAGGTGGCCGTCCTCGAGGATGTCGTCTCGGCGCTGCTGCTGGCGGGGTACGTCCTCTGGGTCGCCTATGACCTGATCTGGCTGTACCAGATGTGGCGGCTGAACGAGGCGTAATGGATGGGCGGTCCCGTCCGGGCGCCGACGCCGTTGGCGTTCCCGGTCCCTCGGCGCCCAAGGAACGCGACGATCGGCCGGGACGCGGCAAGATCGTTCAGGGCCTCACTGACCCCTTCCTTATCAGGCGCGCTTTCGCCTGTTTGTCTGTCCTGCCCGTGTTCTCCTCCCCAGGTAGGAGAGGATGGGGCCTTAGCGTGGTTGTCCTGCTGGAACCGAGGTTGTCCGATGTGGCACGCGGATGGCACGGCCTTGCCCCAGCGTCTTCAACACCCTTCATCCGCCTGGTCTTTCGGTTGTGCGGCCGGCCGTCGCGCCACGGTTGTCGCTTGACACGCAGCGATCTGGGAACGAAAGCTGGTGGGGAAGCGCCGCGCCGACCGTCGACGATGTTCCGAGCTGAGAAGCTGGGAGAACAGGCATGAACGGCGCCGAGAGCCTGCTCCGCACCGCTGCTGCGGCGGGGGTGGAGGTCTGCATCACTGCTCAGCTGGCCTGCTGCTCGCCCCGGGGGCCGGTGGCGCAGGTGGGCACTGCTGCCGCGAGGTCAAGGGCGATGGGACGGCCGAACTTGTTGGGTGCGGTCAGCCTCGACCGACGTGGGCAGCGGGCACCCAAGAGTTTGGCCGCATGCCTCGATCGCGCTTGACCGTGGCTACGGCAGGACGCCGCTGCTGCCACCAGCGGGCCAGTGGCTCAGGAGCTGGCTTGCCCTCTCGCCTGTGTCAGGACCCTACCCAGGTCGATGCCCTGCTCGGCATCCACCCGCGCACGGCGTGGCTGGCCGGGCAGCCAGTTGAAGCCCCAGCGCCACTCCGACCCTGGTGGGTGCTGCTGGATGAGCAGGTCGATCAGCGGCTTCAGCTGGGCCTCGCTGACCTCGACGTGGTGATGGCCGCGCCAGGGCCGGTACAGGGGTGGGTCCACCTCGGGCACGCGGACCCCACGCCGCCGCCAGCAGTGGATACGGCGCCAGCGGGCCTGACATGTGACCAACTTGACACGTGACTGTCCTGTCACCTATCCTTGGGGTGTGACCGACGACGACCGCGTGTTCAAAGCACTCGCCGACCCGACGCGGCGCTTCCTGCTCGACCGGCTCTTCGCGCGTGACGGCCGCACGCTCACCGAGCTTGAGTCCGAGCTGGAGATGACCCGCTTTGGCGTCATGAAGCACCTGCGCGTGCTCGAAGACGCGGGCCTCGTGGTCACGCGCCGGCAGGGCCGGGAGAAGCTGCACTACCTCAACCCGGTGCCGATCCGGCTGCTCCACGACCGCTGGATCGACAAGTACACCGAGCGCCACGTCTCGGCGCTCGCCGACCTCAAGACCAAGCTCGAGGAGAAGCCATGACCAGCACGACGGAACCCGGCACGACCACGCAGGTCCACCGGGTCTACATCAAGGCCACGCCCGAGGCGATCTGGGAGGCGATCACCAAGCCCGAGTGGACCGAGCAGTACCTGTACGAGTCGCGCGTCGAGTACGACCTGCGCCCGGGCGGCGCGTACCGGGCGTACCCGAGCGAGGCGATGCGGGTCCACGGCGCGGAGCTGGGCCACCCGATCCCCGACGTGGTCGTCGACGGTGAGGTCGTCGAGGCCGACCCGCCGCGCAAGCTGGTCCAGACCTGGCGCATGCTCATGGACCCGACCATGGCGGCGGAAGGGTTCACGCGCCTGACGTGGGAGCTCGAGGAGCTCGAGGGCGGCGTCGCCAGGCTCACGGTGACCCACGACCTCCAGGGCGCACCGCAGCTCGCGGCGCTGGTCAGCGGCGCGATGGAACACGAGGGCGCCGGCGGTGGCTGGAACGAGGTCCTCAGCGGGCTGAAGACGCTGCTTGAGACCGGCAAGCCGCTGCGGGGCTGAGTCGACACGGCGGAGACCCCGCGTGCGGGGTCTCCGCCGGGCAGCCCTGGTCGTTCAGGCCAGAAGGTACGCGAGGAGGGAGACGAGCCGAGATGAAGCATGTCCGCATCCAGAAACCGAGAGGCCGACGGCGGCGTTCGTGGCTCGAGGTCCTTCCCCTGGATCCTCGGGACCCGACGTTCTGCGAGCCAAGTCTGTGGCCGTCACCGTTCGTTCGAGGAGGTGACCGCGCAAGACGGCCAGACGCCCAACAAAACAGCAGCTTCGACGTACCTGGCAATGTGGCACCAAGCGAGAGGACACCACGATGACCCAGAACCTCACCACACCTCGCGCTGGGGCGCACAGCCCACCCACGGCGACGACCACGAACGCGACCAGAGCGCTGCTGGCCTGCGGCGTTGCCGCCGGCCCGCTGTTCGTCGTCGTGGGCTTGCTCCAGATGCTGTCCCGCGACGGGTTCGACCCCACACGTCACCCGCTGAGCCTGCTGAGCCTCGGCGGCCTGGGCTGGATCCAGATCAGCAACTTCGTGGTTGCCGGCCTGCTGTTCGTCGCCTCCGCGGTCGGGATGCACCCCAGGTCCCGTCCCGGGGTGGCGCGGCGTCCGGCTACTCGCTGGCGATGGCGGCGAGGACGTTCAGCCTCGCCGCCCGGCGCGCCGGGCGCAGGCCGGCGAGCACGCCGGCGAGGGCGCCGACCAGCAGGATGACCGCCAGCTGCCCGAGCGGGGCGGCGAACGCGGTGGTGCCGTCGCCCGCGGCGGCCCGCACCAGCGCCCAGCCGAGGAACACGCCCAGCCCCAGGCCGCCGGCGGTGCCGAACAGCGCGACGACCACCGATTCCCAACGCACCATCGCCCGTACCTGCCCGCGCGTCTCCCCGACCGCCCGCAGCAGGCCGAGCTCGCGGGTGCGCTCGTGGATCGAGAGTGACATCGTGTTGGCGATGCCCATCAGCGCGATCACGATCGCAAGCATGAGCATCACGTAGACGATCGTCATGATCGGATCGATGGCGCTGGTGAGCGTGTCCGCGTACTGGGCGCGGTCCTGCACGTCGGGATTGCCGTAGGCGCCGGCGACCCGCTCGACCGCTGCCCTGCCGGCGTCCAGGTCGGTGCCTGGCCGCAGCGCGATGAGCACGGTCGAGTCGACGTCGGTGGCGTGGGGCGGCCACTGGGCGCGGGGCAGCAGGTAGTTGCCGACGACCGCGTCCTGGCTGTTGTAGATCGCGCCCAGCGTGAACGTCTCGGTGGCGCCGTCGGCGAACCGGACCGGTACCGCGCTGCCGACCCGCCAGCCCTTGTCGTCGGCCACGCTCTTGGCGACGGCGAGCTGCTGGCCGGCCAGCTCACCGATCGAGCCGGCCGCCATCTGGAGATCCACCACGCCGTCCAGCCGCGCAGGGTCGGCGACCGTGACCTCCTGGCTGGAGCCGCCCACCAGGGCCTTGCGCGTGCCGATTCCGGCGGCCTGCCGGACCTCGGGAAGCCTGGCGACCGCATCCGCGAGCCGCGGGTCGAGCCGGCCGCCGGTGAAGCCGCTGGAGGTGATTGCCAGGTCGCCGCCGAACGAGCGCGACACGGTCTGCTGGATGGATGCCTGGACGGACGCGGTGAACACCGTGAACAGCGCGACCACGGCGACGCCGATCATCAGGGCGACGGCGGCGCCGGCCGTGCGGCGCGGGTTGCGCATGGCGTTCTGCCTGGCAAGCGACCCGGTGATCCCGCGAAGCCGCCGCAGGGGCGCGCCGATGAGGCGGCTGGCCGGCCTGGCCACCACCGGGCCGAGAACCACCATGCCGACCATGGTGAGGACCGCCGCGACGCCGGTGAGCTGCGCTGTCGCGCCGCCGCCGGCGAGCACCGCGCCAAGCGTGGCGGCCACGCCGGCGCCGGTCAGGACGGCCCCCGTGACGCCGCGGGCGCGCGATGCGGCTGGTGGCTCGGCGGCGACCGCTCGCATGGCCGCCAGCGGCGCCACCCGCGACGCCCGCAGAGCAGGCAGCACGCCCGCCAGCAGGGTCACGCCGATGCCCACGGCGACCGAGAGGGCCGCGCTGCTCGCCTTGACCACCAGGCCGCTGGTGGGCAGGGGGAAGCCGAACCCGGCGAACAGGGCCTTGAGGCCCGTGGCGACGCCGATCCCGCCGCCGAGGCCGACCACCGAGGCGACCAGCCCCACGGCCAGGGCCTCGACCACGACCGACGACAGCACCTGCCGCCGCGACGCGCCGATGGCGCGCAGCAGCGCGGACTCGCGCGTGCGCTGGGCGACGATGATCGAGAACGTGTTGGCGATGCTGAACATGGCGACGAACAGGGCGATCCCGGCGAACACCAGCAGGAAGGTGCGGAAGACGCCGAGGAAGCCCTGGTTGATGTCGGTGATGCTCTCGTGGCTCAGTTGCTTGCCGGTGATCGCCTCGACGCCGGCGGGCAGCAGCGGCCGCAGCTCCTGCACCAGCTCCTGCTGCGAGACGCCCGCGGCGGCCTTGACCAGGATGCTGGTGACCTCGCCCGGCCGGTTGGTGAGGTGCTGGCGAGCGCCGTCGAGGCTGAAGCCGACGTAGCTGGAGCCGCCGAAGGCGTCGGCGTCCTGGAAGGTGACGATGCCGACGACCGTCACGGGGACCCGCTGTGGGGCGACGATCGCGGTGCGGTCGCCGACGCGCAGGCCGCCGTCCTTGGCCGCGCCCCGGTTCACGACCACCTCGTCAGGCGCCTGTGGCGCGCGGCCCTCGGCGAGCCGGTAGGGGGTCAGGCTCGGGTCGGTGATCCAGTTGCCCGCCCGGGGCGGCCCCATGGTGCTGAGCACCTTGCCGTCCTTGCCGACGATCTGGCCGAGCCCGGTCACGACCGGCAGGACCTCCGCCGCGCCGGGCGTGGAGCGGAGACGCTCGACCAGCGAGGCGTCGATCGGCCCGCGCGGGGCGGCCGGGTTCGAGTCGACCTTGGTGGCATTGCGGACCACGGCGCCGGTGTCGCCGGTCACGCTGGTGAACAGGGTGTCGAAGTTGGCCCGCAGCGTGTCGCCGAGCACCAGCGTGCCCGACAGGAAGGCGACTCCCAGCAGCACCGCCAGGAACGTGCCGGTGAGCCGCCGCTTGTGGCTCCACAGGCCCTTGAGGATGATCGCGAGCATGCTGCACCTCACTCCCCGAGAGACTTGATGCGGTCAAGGACGGTCTGCGGCGTCG
The DNA here is from genome assembly GCA_036000965.1 of Actinomycetes bacterium. Lineage (NCBI taxonomy): Bacteria > Bacillati > Actinomycetota > Actinomycetes > Actinomycetes bacterium. Next base: position 3,233 of record DASYUT010000274.1, on the reverse strand, counting down.
GCGAGGCCAGCTGGCCGACGATGCGGCCGTCGGCCAGGAACAGCACCGCGTCGGCGTAGCCTGCCGCGACCGGGTCGTGGGTGACGGTCACGACCGTCTGCCCCAGCTCGTCGACGGCGCGGCGCAGGAAGGCGAGGATCTCGCCGCCGGAGCGGGAGTCGAGGTTGCCGGTGGGCTCGTCCGCGAAGACGATCCGCGGTCGGGTCACCAGCGCACGCGCCACCGCGACCCGCTGCTGCTGGCCGCCGGACAGCTCGGCCGGGCGGTGCGCCAGGCGCTCACGCAGGCCGACGGTGTCGATGATGCCGTCCAGCCAGCTCCGGTCGGGCCGCGCGCCGGCGAGCGCCAGCGGCAGCGTGATGTTCTCCAGGGCCGTCAACGTGGGGACCAGGTTGAAGGACTGGAACACGAACCCGACCTGCTCGCGGCGCAGCAGGGTCAGCTCCCTGTCCGACAGGGAGCCGAGCTCGACGCCGCCGAGGAAGACCTGGCCCGAGGTGAGGGTGTCCAGCCCGGCGACGCAGTGCATGAGGGTCGATTTGCCCGACCCCGACGGGCCCATGATGGCCGTGAAGCGCCCGCTCTCCAGGTCGACGGTCACCTCGTCGAGCGCCCGCACCGCCGTTGGGCCCGAGCCGTAGACCTTCGTCGCCCGCACGGCGCGCGCGACCGCGCCGCCCGCGTCCACGACGGCGGGTGCGGCCTCCGCGGCCTCACGGAACCCGTTGGTTGATCGCTGCCGTGCCGCGCGGTCGGCCGGCGCCGCTGTCATGTTTCTTTGCATGTCGCGAGCTCTCCCAGCTCGGTGATGGGTCCCACCGATGGTCGCGATCTCCAGGGCTCCCGTCGTCGTCTGGACGGAGGCTTTGCGGGTCGCCCGGCGGGCGCAGTGGCGCGGCGGCCCTCTACCCCCGGCGAAGTACCGGCCAGCAGGCGGAGCCGGTAGCGGGGCTCGGCCGACACCAGCGCCGCCGCCTGCTCAGCAGCCGAAGGATGCGCAGCTCTTGCTCCCGGTTCAGCTTGCGTTCGCGTCGCTCCCGCCCGCCGGCTCCTGGGACTCCAGGGGCCGAAGCCCGACGTTCGGCGAGACGACGCCGTCCTGGGGCTCAGTCGGCGAGACGACGCCGTCCTGGCGCTCAGTCGGCGGGGCCGGTGGCTGCCGCAGAGGCAGGCGGGTCGGGTAGCAGGACCCGAAATGACGAGCCGCCGCCGGGCCGCTCCTCGACCCAGGCTCGGCCGCCGTGCAGCTCAGCGAAGCGGGCCACGAGTGTGAGACCGATGCCGACACCCGGCGCGTGGGTCGGGGCCTCCGGTCCCTGGCGGAACGGCTCGAACAGGACCGCCCGCAGCTCGGGCGGCACCCCGCTGCCGGCGTCTTCGACCGCGATCAGCACGCCCCGGTCCTGGCGGGCGACCCTGACCCAGACCGGCGTGTCCGGCGGGGTGTGACGGTCGGCGTTGGCCAGCAGGTTCTCGATGATCCGCTCGACCTTGGCGGGGTCCACCTGGGCGAACACGGGCTCCACCGCCAGCTCCAGCGACCGGCCCATCTCCTGCCATTCCCTGCCGATGCGGCCCACCAGCGCGGCCAGATTGGTACGGCGCAGCTTGGGCGTCACGATCCCGCGGTTCAGCCGGTCCAAGTCCAGCAGGTCGCTGAGCAACCGGTCCAGCTTGCTGGCGTTGGCGACCAGCCGGTCGACCAGGTCGGCGGCATCCTCCTCGGCCAGCGTCGACCTCGCTCGCTGCAATGTCAGTGCAATACCGACAATCGCCGCAAGCGGGGTGCGCAGCTCGTGGGAGACGGCGTTGAGGAAGACGTTCTTTACCTCGTCGAGCGCCCGCAGCTGCCCGGTGGCCTGCCGCTCGCGCTCAAGCGCCTCGCGCATCGCCTGCTCGGCCAGCTTCTGCTCGGTGATATCGATGACGAACCCGTGCCACAAGCTCGGCTCGCCGGGTTCGCCTTGCACCAGCACAGCATGGTCACGGAGCCATACCACGCGGCCGTCCTTGGCGATGCTCCGATACTCCATGCGCCACGGGTCACCGGTGAGCTCGACCCGCCGGTCCTCGGCCAGGACCCGCTCACGGTCGTCGGGGTGCAGAATCGTCTTCCAGAACCCTGGCTGCCCCGACTCCTCTGGCGTGTAGCCAACGATGTCTTCGACCCGTGGGCTTTCGTACAGCCAGGAGCCGCCGATGGCGTGGACCTCGGTGTAGACAAGCGCGGGGAGCTGCTCGAGCGCCGTCCGGTAACGCGCTTCGGACTCGCCCAGCTCGGCCAGCTCCCGCCGGGCAGCGGCAAGCCGCACGGCGTTGTCGATCGCCACCCCGGCCAGGTCGCCGAAGCGGCGCAGCAGCTCAATCTCGGCCTCGCCAAAGACCCGGCCCGGCTTGCTCGAGGCCACGCCGAGCACTCCAACCACCGCGCCGCGCGAACGCAGCGGCACGGCGAGTGCGCCGCAGCTCCCGTCCTCCCCGCGATCCCCCCGCAGCCGACGAGGCCAGGTCTGGCACTCCCCCACGGCCAGCGGCGCGCCGATCCGCCACACCTCGCCCGCTAGCCCCTCCCCCTTGCCGACGCTACGGCCCACGCTCGTCGTGAAGCACCCGGTCCCGCACCGGACGACGAGCCGCCGGCCACCGTGCTCGACGAGGTAGAGCAAGGCGCCCGGGCCGCCCACCAGCCGCCCAGCCGAGGTCACGACCTGTTCGAGCAGGTCAGCGAAATGTGGCTGCTCGGCGGGCTCGGGCGGGGACGCTCGCGCTCCACCCACCCATCCGAACCAGGCGTCGGCCCCTATGGCCGGCACGTCCCCTCCCGCTCGATCGATGACCGCCGCCCCACCGTTCGGCGGCCCGGGCTACGAACCGTTGGCAAATAGAGCGTTCGAAACTGGAACACACTACTGCGGGGGGCAGGCTCGAAGCGACCTGCAAGGGGGCGAAGTATCCCGCCTTGGCGGAGAACAGTCGGCGAGCGGGGAGGAGCAGCACGATGACCGGGTGGAACGAGCTCAGTTGGGATGAGGCGATGCGGCGGGCCCATGCGGCGCTGCTCGTGTCCGAGGCGTTGTACGACGAGATCGACGCGGAGGAGGGTCGCTCGAACATCGATATCGAGAAGCATCTGCGCAGGGCCGAGGTGAAGGCCTCACAGGCCAGGTCATGGGTCGCGATCGCGCAGGCCCTTGGCACCCAGCGCGACCGGTACGGAGCTGCCGGCGGGTAGA
>DASYUT010000273.1 GCA_036000965.1 Actinomycetes bacterium | reverse complement strand
GACCCTGGTGGTTAATTCGGGGCTATGCGGCCAGGGCCAGCTCTAGGCGGGCGAGGTGGCTGGTTCGGCGCCGGTCCAGGGGGTGGCCGTTCCACCAGGCGTCCAGGCGGATGAGGTTGAGGGCGACCGCTGAGTACACGTGTTCGAGATGGGTCTTGGCCAGGCCCTTGTAGCGGGCGTTGCGGGTGCCGGTGACGGCGATGGCCTGATGCATGGTGCCTTCGACGCCGGCGCGGATGGCGCAGCGGGCCTGCCAGTCTGCGGTGGCTTGCTCGGCGCGGCCGGTCTGTAACGTCTCGTGCAGCGGCCGGGGCTTGAGCGTGAGCTGCCGGCCGCCGCGGGCGGCGGTGGTGCACTGACCGCGGACCGGGCAGGGGCCGCAGGTACTCGCGGCGAACTTCACCACGGTCGCCTCGGTGCCCCGCTGGGTGGCCGGGCTCCCAGAGGAGCTGCGCTGTCCTTGCGGGCAGGTGACCTGCTGGTCGTCCCAGTCGATGGTGAACGCCGCGGCGTGCAACCCGGTCCCTGCCCTGGCCTGGCGTGAGGTGTCGGCCAGCATTGGGGAGGTCAACGCGATGCCGTCGTCACAAGCGGCGTCGGCGACCAGCTCGGCCGAGGGGGAGCCGGAGTCGACGTCGTGCGCTGCTGGCAGCAGCCCCCGGCGGTCCAGCGCGTGGTGGGTCGCCTTGGTCATCGCCTGGTCGGGCACGGCCGCGTCGGTGGTCGCCACGTTGGTGATCAGGTTGGGCCGCTGCGGGGACCGTTCGCGCTGGCCGGAGCCCGCCGTGGCCGGCGGGCATGGCTCGGACCGCGCGCCCGCGCCGTCGCCCTGCCTGCTGGTGGTGTCCTCCTCAGCGTCGCAGGTCTCGCTGAGATGACCCTTGTAGCCGTTCCAGAACGTGTCCCGCTTGCCACCCCACCGGGCGTCGGGGTCGTAGGGGAGCGCAGACGAAACCTGCCCGGTGGAAGACCGTCCCGCTCTGCCTCCCGCCGCGCCACCTCCGTCCCGGTCTCGGTGACCGTGCGCGGGTAGTTCTGCAGCAGCACCACCCGGAGCACCCCCACCGCCTCGACCTCGCGCACCCAGCCCGGCGCGTCCGCCCGGTGGCACGCCTCGACCAGCGCGGACCCGTCACGGGCACAGGCCAGGGCCAACTCCGTGCGCTTGGCCTGGGCGGTGGGCAGCCGCCACGAGTCCACCCGGGCGGGGTACCGCCGACTCCACCCGGGCACGTCGACCACCTCGGCCAGCCAGGACGGCGCGCAGGCAGCCAGCGCCTCCAGGCAGGCGCGCACCGACTCACCGGCCAGCTCGAGCCGGTTGCGGCCGCGGACCGCGGCGACCACATGCGTGGAATCGGTGCGCTGCTTCCCGCCCGGGCCCAGCAAGCCCTCCTCGACCAGGCGGTCCAACAGCAGGTCGAGAACCCGCTCCTCCGACCCATGCTCGACCACCCGGGCGCGGAACTCGCTGAGCACGGTGTGACCAAACCCCGGATCGTCCAGGCCCAAACCCAGGGCGTACTGCCACGACAGCCGCTCCCGCACCGCCTCGGCGGCCTGCCGGTCGGTCAGGCCCTCCGCCATCTGCAACACGGTGACCAACGCCAACCGGCCAGGTGACCACCCCGGCCGGCCCCGACCGGCGAACGCCGACTCGAACGCGGCGTCGGGGAACAACGCACCGAACCGGTCACGGACCTGCACCGCAAGCGGCGCCTGCCGCCGGGCGTACTTCGCCCGCACCGCCGCAACGATCACCTCGGCAGGCTTCGGCCACGGCCGCGGCTGCACCGACACCACAACACTCCATCCTGCGGCCCGACGAGGGGGAAGACGAGCGGAAGGCGGCCGCAGGCAGCATGATCTCGCCCACAGCGTTCAAGATCACGGATGTCGCCCAGCGTATCGAGGAGAATTAGCCACCAGGGTCGACACCTGCGCCAAACG
>DASYUT010000272.1 GCA_036000965.1 Actinomycetes bacterium | reverse complement strand
ACCCGACCAGGCCGGGCTGGCCGACTGCCAGCCCGGCGAGCGGCTGCTGCTGGACGGGACCCTGGTGCCGACCGGGAACCGCACTGGCCAGGAGGGCAAGGGGCTGTACAGCGGCAAGCGGCACAAAGCGGGGGTGAATCTTCAGGTGGTCAGTGACAACTGGGGCAGGCTGGTGCATGCCGGCGATCCGCTGCCGGGTGCGACCCATGACGCCGCGGCGTTTGTGGAGACCGGGTTGGAGCGGCTGCTGGCGGGCCATCCGACGCTTGGTGACAAGGGCTATCAGGGGTGCGGGATCCACACGCCGTTCAAGAAGCCGCGGGGCGGGAAGCTGCGCGAGACGCAGCAGGTCCACAACCGGGCGCATGCCAGCGCTCGTGCGCCGGTGGAACGGGCAATTGCGTTGTTGAAGCAGTGGAAGGTGCTGGGGACCGGCTATCGGGGGCCGTTGTCGGCATTGCCTGTGGTGGTCCGGACGGTGGTTGCATTAGAGAAGTTCAGAATCTACGAAAAGGCATTCTGAATAATGCTCCGAGGGCTACGCGTATCGGCGGCACGACTGCCCAGGGCGCTAATACTTGGGCTCCGCCTCCCGGTATTGCACCTCAGCGGACTCTGAGCTCCGACATGTCATTGACGAGCCAGCCGCTCCCAGCCCACCGATATCCCACGTGTTGCCTCATATCGGTCCTGCTCAACGGGCGAATTCGTTCGAGGCGAACTGGTGGAGCGTGGGGTGATGTGAGGCCTCGTTGCTGGCGATCTGCTGGCAGGTTGCGCATGGGCCGGGAGAGCGCCGACGCCGCCCTTCCCGACCCACGACGTCTGCTAGCTGTACTGCCCAGGGAGGTTGGTGCAGGGCTAGCTGGCCTGAGCGGAGTTGATCTGAACGAGGACCTCCGGGTCTGGTGTGGAGCTGCCAAGCACCCACGCCGACCCAGGAGGTCCTCGTGTGTCACCGTAACGCACCTTTGACCGAGCTCGGCCGGTTGCGGCTGGCCCGCGCCATCGTGGACCAGGGCTGGCCGGTGGCCCGGGCCGCCGAGCGGTTCCAGGTCAGCCGCCCAACCGCGCAGCGCTGGGCTCAGCGCTACCGCGACCAGGGACCGGCCGGGATGGCCGATCGGTCCAGCCGCCCCCACCACAGCCCGCACCGGACCCCAGCGCCGGCGGTGCGCCGGATCGTGCAGCTACGCTGGAAGCAACGACTTGGGCCGGCCCAGATCGCCGCCCAGGTCGGCCTGGCTCCCTCCACCGTGCATGCCGTCTTGGTCCGCTGCCGCATCAGCCGCCTCCGGGACCTGGACCGGGCCACCGGCCGGCCGGTCCGCCGCTACGAACACGACCATCCCGGCGACCTGGTCCACCTCGATGTCAAGAAGCTGGGCAACATCCCGGCCGGTGGTGGCCACCGGTTCCTGGGCCGCGCCGCTGGGGCCCGTAACAGCCAGGCCGACCGCTCCAGCGGCCGGACAAGTCGCCACCGCAACCCGCTGGACGGTCATGGGTTCATCCACGCCGCGGTCGATGATCACTCCCGGCTGGCTTATGCCGAGATCCACCCCGATGAGACTCGTGAGACCGCGGCCGGGTTCTTGGCTCGAGCCCACGCCTGGTTCGCCGACCGCGGGGTGGTCATCCAGCGGGTCCTGACCGATAACGGCGGCTGCTACCGTAGCCATCTCTGGCATCAGTCCTGCCAGCAGCTGGCCGTCACTGCCAGGCGGACCCGGCCGTATCGGCCGCAGACCAATGGCAAGGTCGAGCGGTTCCACCGCACCCTGGTCGAGGGTTGGGCGTATCGGCGGCTGTATGCCAGCGAAGCCGCCCGCCGGGCCGCGTTCGCGCCCTGGCTGCACTGGTATAACCACCATCGGCCCCACACCGCACTCGGCGGTCGCCCACCGATCACCCGCTGCACCAACCTCCCCGAGCCTTACAGCTAGCGAGCCGCCGCGCTGCGGTGGGGCAGCACCCAGTCCGGGCGCGGGAAGTGGCAGGTGTAGCCGTACGGGTAGCGCTCCAGGTAGTCCTGGTGCTCCGGCTCGGCCTCCCAGAACGGACCGGCTGGGGTGACCTCGGTGACGACCTTGCCCGGCCAGAGCCCGGACGCCTCGACGTCGGCGATGGTGTCCTCGGCGACCCGGCGCTGTTCCTCATCGAGGTAGAAGATCGCCGAGCGGTAGGCGGCCAAGACCCGCCTGTTCGAGTTGTCGCCCAACTGGTCCACCGCGCCCCAGCAGAGCGGGCACCTCTGCCCCGACCTCACCCTTGAGGACCGGCGTTCCTGAATCGGGCCAACCGCCGAATCCTGCCGGCGGCCCGCGCGGCCGGCGCCGCCGCCTGGCGGCGACACCTGGGCTTGCTACCGGACGGCCTCCGGGCCGAGGGGGCCCATCGACGGGCCATGAATCAGCCAGACCGACTCCTGCCTAGCGAAGCAGCGCAGGAACCGCCGACCGGTCCCGGCCGAGGTCTTCCACGAGCGCCACGGGCCGGCCAACGTGCGACCATGCTGCCAGGAGCGGCCGAACGGCAGGACCAGGAGGAGAGGAGTTGCGATCGTGGACGGCGCGACGGTGTCGGTGGCAGTCGTTGCCAGCCGTACCGAGGCGGAGCTGATCGCCGGCATGCTGCGCAGTCACGGCGTGAGCGCAGCGGTGTCGGCAGATGATGCCGGAGGACAGTACCCACAAATGCAGGTCGAGGGGGTTCGCGTGCTGGTTGCCCCCTCCGATGAAGCCTCGGCCCGTCGGCTCCTCGCCCGTCGCCAGCGATGACACCCCTACGAGGCAGTAGGCCGGTCCCAAGGCCGGCGTGAGGGGCGGCAAAGGAACAGTTCCTGCGTGCGACGGCGGCGGTTCTGGGTGGCGCCCTCGATGGCGCCCTGTGGTCTGCCTTCGGATCGGGGGGTCCTGTCGGAGCCGTGGACCGTCTACAGTGGGCCTGTTGCGCTTGTGTTGTTTGGAGGTTGGCGTGCCGTACGGCTGCTTCCTCGTAGACCGCTCATCGAGGCCTTGATCGAGATGGCCGAGCAGCTGGCGCTGCATCTCGGGTTGCACCACGGCGTCGTGGGGGCGGCGTAGTGTCGGTGCCGGGCCGACGCCGACCCGCCCGCCAGCGGGAACACGCTGGGCGGTTGCGGGGTCGACGCCGCGAATGTGACCTGCTGGACCAGCTCCTCGACTCGGTCCGCGCCGGTGAGAGCAGGGTTCTGGTGGTGCGCGGGGAGCCCGGGGTGGGCAAGACGGCCCTGTTGGACTATCTGGTCGAGCAGGCGTCGGGCTGCCGGGTGGCGTATGCGGCCGGGGTCGAGTCGGAGATGGAGCTGGTCTACGCCGGGCTGCACCAGCTGCTGACGCCGATGCTGGACCGCCTGGAACGGCTCCCGGCTCCACAGGCCAACGCGTTGCGGACGGCGTTCGGCCTTAGCCCGGGGTCTGCGCCCGATCGGTTCCTGGTCGGGCTGGCCGCCCTTAGCCTGCTGGCCGAGGTGGCCGAGGAGCACCCACTAGTCTGCCTGGTCGACGACGCGCAATGGCTGGATCAGGCCTCGGCCCAGGTCATTGGGTTCGTTGCCCGCCGGCTGGCTGCAGAGTCGGTCGGCCTGGTGTTCGCGGCCCGGGTTCTGGGCGACGAGCTGGCGGGGTTGCCGGAGCTGGTGGTCGAGGGCCTTCGGGAGGCCGATGCGCGTGCCCTGCTGGGCTCGGTGCTCACCGGGCCGCTGGACCCGCGGGTCCACGACCGGATCGTGGCCGAGGCCGGGGGCAACCCGCTGGCGCTGGTGGAGCTGCCCCGGGGGGTGACCCCGGCCGAGCTGGCGGGTGGGTTCGCCCTTCCCGACGCGATGCCGCTGTCGGGGCGGATCGAGGAGAGCTTCCGGCGGCGGCTTGAGCTGCTTCCGGAGGATAGCCGGCGCCTGCTGCAGCTGGCGGCGGCCGATCCGGTCGGCGATCCGGTGCTGGTGTGGCGGGCGGCCGAGCGGATCGGCATCACCACCCAGGCCGCGGCTCCGGCGGCCGAGGCCGGCCTGGTGGAATTCGGCGCCCGGGTGCGGTTCCGGCATCCCCTGATGCGCTCGGCGGCCTACCGGTCGGCGTCGCTCCAGGAGCGCCAAGAGCTGCATCGCGCCCTGGCCGAGGCCACCGACCGGGAGCTCGATCCCGACCGTCGGGCCTGGCACTGGGCCCAGGCCGCGCCGGGGCCCGACGAGGACGTCGCTGCCGAGCTGGAGCGCTCGGCCGGCCGGGCGCAGGCTCGAGGCGGGGTCGCTGCCGCGGCCGCGTTCCTGCAGAGTTCGGTGGCGCTGACCGTAGACCCGGCGCGGCGTGCGGAGCGCGCGCTGGCCGCCGCCCAGGCGAGCCTCCAGGCGGGTTCGTTTGACGCGGCGCTCGGGCTCGTGGCCGCAGCGGAGGGCGGAGCACTGGATGATCTCCAGCGCGCCCGGGCCGACCTGGCGCGCGGCCAGGTCGCTCTCGCCTTGAGCGGCAGCGACGCTGCGCCATTGTTGCTACGGGCCGCGAGGCGCCTCGAACCCTTCGACCTCGACCTGGCGCGCGAAACCTACCTGATCGCCTGGGGCGCGACGGTCGTCGCCAGCGACCTCGAAGGAGGACGCCTCCTCCTCGGCGAGATCTCTCGCGCCATCCGGGCCCTCCCTCCACCGCCCGGACCTCCCCGTCCCCTCGACCTGCTACTCGACGGGCTTGCCCTGCTAACCCTCGAGGGACGCACCGCTGGGACTCCGAGGTTGCAGCAAGCAGCGAAAGCGCTTCTTGAGATCTCGGTGGAGGACGTCCTTCGCTGGGGGTGGATGGCCACGGCGGCCAGCGACGCCGTGTGGGACAACGAGGACATGCTGGCGACCGCCGCGAGAGTGCTCCAGCTGGTCCGCGATGCCGGCGCGCTCGCGCAGCTGCCCATCCACCTGTCCGCCGTGGCCCTCGCAAGGGCGTGGATCGGCGACTTGGCGGGTGCCGCCTCGCTGGTCGCGGAGATCGACAGCGTGGTGGCGGCAACCGGGAGCCGCTTGGGGCCGGGTGCCGCGCTGAGGCTCCGGTCGCTGCAAGGAAGGGAAGCCGAGACCTCAGCATTGATCGCGAGCGCGATCGAGGACGCCGCGGCGGGTGGGCACACGATCGCGCTCTACGCGCATTGGGCGGCCGCGGTCCTCTACAACGGCCTCGCCCGCTACCAGGAGGCCGCGGAGTCCGCCAGACAAGCTACCTCGAGCCCCTTCGAGGTCTTTGTATCCGTACGGGTGCTGCCCGAGCTCGTCGAGGCGGCCGCACGCGGAGGAGATGCCGAGCTCGCCCGCGAGGCCCTCGAGCGGCTCGCGGAGACGACCCAGCCCTGCGGCAACGATCTCGCCCTCGGCATCGAAGCGCGCTCCCGGGCGCTGCTGAGCGACGGCGCCGCCGCCGCCGACCTGTATCGCGAAGCGATCGATCGGTTGCGCCGCACTCAGCTGCGTCCCGAGCTGGCTCGGGCGCAGCTGCTCTACGGCGAGTGGCTGCGGCGCCAGGGCCGACGCGTCGACGCGCGCGAGCAGCTGCGCACGGCCCACGACCTGTTCGCCAGCATTGGCATGGAAGCCTTCGCCGAGCGTGCCCGCACTGAACTGCTGGCCACAGGCGAAACCGCCCGCAAGCGCACCGTCGAGACGCACGACGCGCTGACGGCCCAGGAGGCCCTGATCGCGCGGCTGGCCCGCGAGGGGCTGTCGAACCCGGAGATTGGTGTCCGGTTGTTCATCAGCGCCCGCACGGTCAAGTACCACCTAGGCAAGGTGTTCACCAAGCTCGATATCAGCTCCCGCGCTCAGCTGGACCGGGCCCTGCCCGGCGACCCGGCCACCGCCCGGCCGCGCTAGCCGCCGGCCTCGTCGCGCCGCCAGACGAAGGGGTGGGTTCACCAAGAGTTTGCTTGACCGCCTGGTTTGTTGGGTTCAGGCTACTTTGGTTGTCCATCGAGGCTCGATCGTGATGGCCGAGCAGCTGGCGCCGAGCGGCGGGCCATGCCGCGGCGTGGTGGAGGCGGCGTAGTGGCGGTCCCGGACAGACGCCGACCGTCCCGCGAGCGGGAGCGCGCCGCGGAGTTGCGGGGCCGGCGCCGCGAATGCGGCGTGCTGGACCGGCTGTTGGACGCTGTGCGTGGAGGCGAGGGCCGCACCCTGGTGGTGCGCGGCGAACCGGGCGTGGGCAAGACGGCGCTGCTGGAGTACCTGGCCGAGCACGCTTCGGGCTGCCGGGTGGTGCGCGTCGCCGGGGTCCAGTCGGAGATAGAGCTTGCGTTCGCCGGGGTGCATCAGTTGTGCGCGCCGATGCTGGACCGCCTCCAGCGTCTGCCAGCTCCGCAGCGGGCCGCGTTGCGGACCGCATTCGGCCTCGGTTCCGGGTCGGCGCCGGACCGCTTCCTGGTCGGGCTGGCCACCCTCGGCCTGCTGGCCGGCGCGGCCGAGGAGCACCCGCTGGTCTGCCTGGTCGACGATGAGCAGTGGCTGGATCAGGCCTCCGCCCAGGTCCTTGGGTTCGTGGCCCGTCGCCTGGCCGCAGAGTCGGTCGGCCTGGTCTTCGCAGCTCGCGTCCCGGGCGACGAGCTGGCGGGGTTGCCGGAGCTGGTGGTCGAGGGGCTGCAGGAGGCCGATGCCCGGGCGCTGCTGGAGGCGGCGCTGACTGGGCCGCTGGACGCCCAGGTCCGGGACCGGATGATGGCCGAGGCCCGCGGCAACCCGCTGGCACTGCTGGAGCTGCCACGCGGGCTGCCGCCGGCGGAGCTGGCGGGTGGGTTCGCGCTCCCCGACGCAATCCCACTCTCAGGGCGGATCGAGGCGAGCTTCCGGCAGCGGCTGGACGCGCTGCCGGCCGACACCCGCGTGCTCGTGCAGCTGGCGGCGGCCGATCCGGTCGGCGATCCGGTGCTGGTGTGGCGGGCGGCCGAGCGGCTCGGCATCGCCACGGAGGCGGCGACGCCGGCAGCCGAGGCCGGCCTGCTCGAGGTCGGCACCCGCGTGCTGTTTCGGCATCCCCTGGTGCGGTCGGCGGCCTACCGGTCGGCATCGCTGCAGCAGCGGCAGGGTGCCCACCGCGCCCTTGCGGACGTGACCGATCCGGCGCTTGATCCTGATCGCCGTGCCTGGCACTGGGCCCAGGCCGCGCCCGGGCCCGACGAGAAGGTCGCTGAGGAGCTGGAGCGCTCGGCCGGCCGCGCCCAGCGCGTGGGGGCCTGGCCGCGGCGGCGGCGTTCCTGGAGCGCGCGGCCCTGCTCACTCCCGAGCACGGTCGGCGTGCTCGGCGCCTGCTCGCGGCCGCGCGGGCCAAGCGCGCCGCCGGCGCCCTGGACGCCGCACTTGGGCTGCTGGTCGCCGTCGAGGCCAGCGCGCCTGACCCCCTGCGGACGGCTGAGGTGGAGCACCTGCGCGGGCTGATCACCTTTGTGCAGCGAGGCGCCGGTGAGGGTGCTCGGCAGCTCCTCAGCGCGGCCAGGCATCTGGAGTCCCTGAATGCTTCCCTGCCGCGCGAGATGTACCTGGAGGCGCTCGGGGCCGCGATCTGGGCCGACGATCTGGGCAGCCTGGGCGTCCTCCGGGCGGCCGCCGAGGCCGCCCGCGCCGCGCCTCCCGCTCCCGACCCGCCGCTTGCGGTGGACCTCCTGCTGGATGCGTTCGCGCTGCGGTTGACCGAGGGCTTTGCGGCGTCCGCGGCGACCCTGAGTCGAGCGGTCGAGCTGGGTCTCGCGCTGGACGTCGCCGACGACGAGGTCGACCGCTGGCGCTGGCTCGCCACTGGAAGAGCCAGCGCCACCGCCGCTCTCGAGCTGTGGGACGCCGAGTCCTCGCATGCCCTGGCCGCTCGCCAGGTTCGATTCGCCCGCGACACCGGCGCGCCCGTGTACCTGCAGTACGCGCTCAACTCCCTCGCCACGACCCACCTGCTTGCTGGGGAGTTGGCCACGGCGGCACGGCTGCTCAAGGAGGATCGCCTGATCGCCGAGGTGACTGGGAACCCGCCGGCTCGGTATGCCGCGATGATGCTCGAGGCCTGGCGGGGCCGGGAGCCAGCGGCGTCGGAGCTGATCGAGGCCACCTCGCGGGAGGCGACCGCGTTGGGTATGGGCCGGCTGGTCAACACGGCGAACTATGCGAGCTCGGTGCTCTACAACGGCCTGGGTCGCCACGACGCGGCCCGCGACGCCGCCTGGCGAGCGTTCGAGCGCGACCAGCTCGGACTTGGGCCCTTGGTCGTGCCCGAGCTGGCCGAGGCGGCGGCCGGGACCGGTGAGGTCGCGCTGGTCAGGGCCGCGCTCCAGTGGCTGTCGGAACGCACGCGGGCGGCACCGTCGGAGTGGGCGCTGGGCATCGAGGCGCGCGTCCGTGCCCTGCTCAGCGAGGGCGAGGCCGCCGAGCGCTGCTACCGCGAGTCCATCGACCGGCTCGGCCGGACCTCCGTCCGCGCGCAGCTCGCCCGCGCGCATCTGCTCTACGGGGAGTGGCTGCGCCGCCGGGGCCGCCGCCTCGACGCCCGGGCGCAGCTGCGCATCGCCCACGCCCAGCTGGAGGCGATGGGCGTCGAGGCGTTCGCCGAGCGGGCCAGCCGCGAGCTGCAGGCCACCGGCGAGACCGCCCGCAAGCGCACCGTCGCGACCCGCGGTGCGCTCACCGCCCAGGAGGCCGTGATAGCGCGGCTCGCCTGCGCGGGGCTGTCGAACCCGGAGATCGGCGCCCGGTTGTCCATCAGCGCCCGAACGGTCCAGTACCACCTGGGCAAGGTCTTCGCCAAGCTGGCCATCACCTCCCGAAGCCAGCTCGACCGCGTCCTGGCCAGCGACCCGGCCACCACCCGGCCGCTCCAGCTGTAGCTCCGCCGTCGGCGCGTGGCAGGCCCTGACTGGCCAGTTGCGCTGGCCACCGGCGGATGCGAACGCCGGCCGGCGCCAACGAGACTTGGCGGGCCGCCGGCACCGTGTCGACACAGCAGAACAGCCGCAGGGTTCCGGACGATCGACGGGTGCCCATCGGTTGTCCCCGCAGCGATGACGAGGAAGCGGCCCATGACCGAGACCCGCCCCCGGCCCGCCGAGCCAGGCCCAGCAACCCAGGACACTACCGTCCGCCCCTTCCGCGTGGAGGTTCCGGACCAGGCACTGGACGACCTTCGGCGGCGCATCGCAGCAACGCGCTGGCCCTCCCGGGAGCTCGTCACAGATCGCTCGCAGGGCGTGCAGCTGGCCACGCTGCAGGCGCTCACCCGCTACTGGGCGACCGACTACGACTTGCGGAGAATCCAGGCCAGGCTGAACGCGCTGCCGCAGTTCACGACCGAGATCGACGGGGTCGACATCCACTTCCTCCACGTGAAGTCACCCCACGCGGACGCGTTGCCGCTGATCATGACCCACGGCTGGCCCGGCTCGGTCATCGAGCTGCTGGAGGTCGTCGGCCCCCTCACCGACCCCACCGCGCACGGTGGCCGGGCCGAGGACGCCTTCACGCTGGTGCTGCCGTCCCTGCCCGGCTACGGCTTCTCTGGCGAGCCGACCGAGGTCGGCTGGGACCCCGGCCGCACCGCGCGCGCCTGGGCCGAGCTGATGGGGCGCCTCGGCTACAGCCGCTATGTCGCCCAGGGCGGGGATGTGGGCGCCGTCGTCACCGACGCGATGGGCCGCCAGGCGCCCCAGGGGTTGGTCGGCATCCACACCAACTTGCTCGTGACCGCCCTGGGTAGCCCCCAGCCGACAGAATCCGAGCAGGAACGCGCCGCGGCCGACGCGCTCGCCAGCTTCCGTGCGACCGGCTTTGGCTACTTCCTGGAACAGGCCACCCGCCCCCAGACGATCGGCTACGCCCTGCTGGACTCCCCCGTCGCCCTGGCCGCCTGGATGCTGGACCACGACACCGACAGCTACCACAAGATCACCCGCGCCGTGCTCGACGGGCAGCCCGCGGGCCATCTCACCCCTGACCGGATCCTCGACAACATCACCCTGTACTGGCTGACCGGCACCGGGGCCTCGGCGGCCCGGGCGTACTGGGAGAGCGGACGAGCCCAAGCCCTCGCCGCCGGCCAGGCGCCTCCGCCGGTCCCGGTGCCGGTCGGCTTCACCACCTTCCCCGACGAGATCTTCGCCGCCCCGCGCAGCTGGGTCGAGCAGGCCTACCCCAACCTCAGCTACTTCAGCGAGGCCACCAAGGGCGGCCACTTCGCCGCCTGGGAAGAACCCGAGCTGTTCTCCGAGGAGGTCCGAGCGTCGTTCAGATCACTCCGGTAGTCGGCACGGTGGGGGGCGGCGCGCAGCTTGTGCGTGCCGTCCGCCTCCACTTCACGCGGAGACCCGAATGGTCGAAGCCACGAACCATCACCCCGCCTTTGGCCCCGTGAGCCAGGTCGATGCTGGCCTGCTGAGGGTTGGCTACGCCGACATCGGCCCGGCCGATGGTCGGGTGGCCGTGCTGCTGCACGGCTGGCCATACGACATTCACAGCTACGTCGACGTCGCTCCGCTGTTGGCGGCGGCCGGCTATCGAGTGGTCGTCCCCTACCTGCGTGGCTTTGGCACGACCCGCTTCCTGTCGGATGCGACGATGCGCAACGGGGAGCAAGCCGTGCTCGCCCTTGACGTGGTCGCGTTGCTGGATGCCCTCGAGATCGAGCGGGCGGTCCTTGCCGGCTTCGATTGGGGAGCCCGGACGGCCGACATCGTCGCGGCGCTCTGGCCGGAACGCTGCACGGGGCTCGTCTCGGTGAGCGGGTATCTGATCGGGAGCCAGGAGGCCGGCAAGATTCCGTTGCCGCCAGCGGCTGAGCTGCAATGGTGGTACCAGTACTACTTCGCGACCGAACGCGGGCGGGTCGGGTACGACCGCAACCGGCGCGACTTCGCCAAGCTGATCTGGCGGACCGCCTCGCCCAAGTGGAGCTTCGACGACGTTACCTTCGATCGCAGCGGCGCCGCCTTTGACAACCCCGATCACGTGCAGATCGTGATCCACAACTACCGCTGGCGGCTGGGCCTGGCCGACGGCGAGGCGGACTACGAGGAGCTGGAGCAGCGGCTCGCCCGAGGTCCGGTGATCGGCGTGCCGACCATCACCCTGGAAGGCGACGCCAATGGCGCCCCCCATCCGGACCCGAGCTCCTATACCGAGAAGTTCTCAGGCACCTATTCGCACCGGACCATCGGGGGCGGCGTCGGGCACAACCTTCCCCAGGAAGCCCCGGAGGCGTTCGCCAACGCCGTCATCGAGGTCGACGCCTCCTAGCGAAGGAGCTGTCATGTCACAGGCAACCACCGACGATGCCCCGCTCACTGTCGTACTCGTCCATGGCGCCTTTGCCGATGCCTCCAGCTGGAGCGGCGTCATCGAGCGCCTGCAGGCGGCCGGGATCCAGGTGACGGCGCCCGCGAACCCGCTGCGCGGTATCGCGCATGACTCGGCCTACGTCGCCAGCTTCCTCAACCAGATTCCCGGGCCCGTCCTTGCCGTGGGCCACTCCTACGGAGGAGCGGTGATCTCGAATGCCGCGACCGACACCGCTAGCGTCGTCGGGCTGGTCTTCGTCGCCGCCTTCGCCCCCGACGAAGGCGAGCGGCTGGGTGACGTAGAGAGCGGCTCCAAGGACAGCGTGCTGATGACGGCGCTGGCCCCGCGGCAGTATCCGACCGGTCAGGACTCGGAGGCGGCGGTTGAGTTCGCGATCGATCCCACCAAGTTCCACGATGCGTTCGCCGCCGACCTGCCACCCGCCCAGACCGCCGTGATGGCCGCGACCCAGCGCCCGGTCGCGGAGTTGGCGTTCTCGGAGCCGTCGGGCCCGCCCGCCTGGAAGTCCTCGCCCGCCTGGGCCGTGGTCGCCACCGGGGACAAGGCGGCCGGCACCGACGTGGTCCGTTCCATGGCCGAGCGCGCCGGTGCCACCATTACCGAGGTCGAGGGCTCGCACGTGATCATGGTGTCCCAGCCGGGAGCGGTCGCGGACGTCATCTTGACCGCAGCCGCGGCTGTTGCCCGGCCAGCCGCCGCCACGGCCGGCTAGCCATGGACCCGACCCGACCCGCGGTCGACCTGCCGGTCGAGGGTCAGCTGCCGTCGCTGGCCGGCGCCAGCGGCTGGTTGAACTCGCCGCCGCTCACGGCGATGGACCTTCGCGGCAGGGTCGTGCTGGTCAACTTCTGGACCTATACCTGCATCAACTGGCTCCGCCAGCTTCCTTACGTCCGCGCCTGGGCCGAGAAATACCAGGGCGACGGGCTGGTCGTGCTCGGCGTGCACACGCCCGAGTTCGACGTCGAGCATGATCTCGACAACGTCCGCCGAGCCGTCACGGAGCTGCGGGTCGACTACCCGGTCGCGATCGACAACGACTACGCCATCTGGGATGCGTTCAATAACCGATACTGGCCGGCCCTCTACTTCGTCGACGCCCAGGGGCGGATCCGCCACCATCGCTTCGGCGAAGGCGACTACGAGCAGTCAGAGGCGATCATTCAGCGAATGCTGACCGAGGCCGGGACCGGCCGCATCGGCCACGAGCTGGTGTCGGTCGATGCCGGTGGGGTGGAGGCCGCCGCCGACTGGGAAAGCCTGTGGTCGCCGGAGAACTACCTCGGCTATGGGCGTACTGAGAACTTCGCCTCCTCCAATGGCGCGATCCTGGACACCCCGCACGGCTATGCCGCCCCGGCGCGGCTGGGACTCAACCATTGGGCCCTCTCGGGTGACTGGACCGTCAACCGACAGGCCATCGTGCTCAACCAGGCCGAAGGGCGGATCCGGTACCGCTTCCACGCCCGCGACCTGCACCTGGTCATGGCACCAGCCGGGCCAGGCAGTCCCGTCCGGTTCCGGGTGCACATCGACGAGCAGCCGCCAGGAGCTGCGCACGGCGCCGACGTCGACGAGCAGGGCAACGGCACCCTGACCGACCCGCGGCTGTACCAGCTCGTCCGCCAGCCGGGCCCGGTCAGCGACCGCACCTTCGAGATCACCTTCTTGGACCCTGGTGTCCAGGCTTACGCCTTCACCTTCGGCTAGGTCAGGGACAACGGGAGCACGGAGCAGGAGCGGAAGGAGTGAGCGATGAGCACCGTGTCGCGCGGGTTCCGGGGCCGGCGGGAACGCCCCACCGTCGAGCTGCCGCCGGGCCAGTACCTGGTCAAGGACTTCCCGGTCCTGTCGGCGGGACCGACCCCGGACATCGACCTCCACGACTGGGAGCTGGTCATCACCGGCCTGCGGAGGCGGTAGGGACTGGGCCGCCCGCACGGCCGGGTGGAGCGCCGCCAGGGCACGACTGGCCAGTCGCGCTGGCCACTGGCGGATGCGAACGCCGGCCGGCGCGAACCAGACTTGGCGGGCCGCCGGCACCGTGTCGACACCACAGTGCAGCCGCAGGGTTCAGGACGATCGACGGGCTGTCCGTCGCCTTGTCCCTGCACCGATGAGAGGGAACGGCAATGTCGGAGAGCACCACCGCCGGACCACGTCCGGCCGAGCCAGGCGCAGCGGCCGAGGACGCCACCATCCGCCCTTTCCAGGTCAGTTTCCCCGACGAGGACCTGGCCGAGCTGCGCCGACGCATCGATGCGACCCGCTGGCCCGAGCGCGAGACGGTCGACGATGACTCCCAGGGCGTGCCGCTGGCGACCATGCAGGAACTCGCCCGCTACTGGGCGACCGAGCACGACTGGCGCCGGTGCGAGGCCAAGCTGAACGCGCTGCCGCAGTTCACGACCGAGATCGACGGCCTCGACATCCATTTCCTCCACGTCCGCTCCCAGCATGCGGACGCCCTCCCGCTCATCGTCACCCACGGCTGGCCCGGCTCGATCATCGAGCAGCTGAAGATCATCGGGCCCCTCACCGATCCGACCTCGCACGGCGCCAGCGAGGCGGACGCGTTCCATGTGGTGATCCCCTCCCTGCCAGGTCACGGGTTCTCGGCCAAGCCGACCGCCACCGGCTGGGACCCGATGCGGACCGCGCGCGCCTGGGTCGTGCTGATGGGTCGCCTCGGCTACACCCGGTTCGTGGCCCAGGGCGGCGACTGGGGTGCGGCCGTGACCCAGGCCATGGGCGCGCAGGCGGCTCCGGGGCTGCTCGGCATCCACTCCAACATGCCCGGCACCGCCCCCCCAGAGGTCGTCAGGGGCTTTGAGACCGGCGACCCGCCGCCGTCCGGTCTCTCAGAGGAGGAGCGAACCGCCTACGAGCAGCTACGCGCCTTCTACGCCAAGCACGTGGCTTACGCGAACATCATGGCGACGCGTCCCCAGACGCTGTACGGCCTGGCCGACTCGCCGGTCGATCTCGCGGCCTTCATGCTCGACCACGGTGACGGGACCGGTCAGCCCGGCCTGGTCACCCAGGTCCTTGAGGGGACGCTCCAGAGCGACCTTACCCGCGATGACCTCCTCGACAACATCACGCTCTATTGGCTGATCAACACGGGGGTCTCCGCGGCTCGCCTCTATTGGGAGAACACCGCCGACTTCTTCGATGCCAAGGCCATCACCATCCCGTTCGCCATCAGTGTGTTCCCCGACGAGCTGTACCAGGCGCCGCGGAGCTGGGCCGAGCGCGCGTACCCGGACAACCTCATCCACTACAACCGGCTCGACCGAGGCGGCCACTTCGCCGCCTGGGAGCAGCCCCAGCTGTT
>DASYUT010000271.1 GCA_036000965.1 Actinomycetes bacterium | reverse complement strand
TATGCCAAGCCAACGGGGTCGAGCTTGTTTGGCCTGCGACCATGCACCGGTTATTCCGACCCAAGCTGCAAACCCTCGGAGGCGATAACCGGCGGGCAAGAACCGGGTCCGGGGAACATCGGGGATGGATCCTCCGCTAAGCCCTCGGGCTGATGACAAGTACCGGCGCCCAGGTTCGTCTGGGCGAGGTCAGCTGAGCCGCGGCCACTGGCGAGCCGTCGCATAGCAGGGTTCTGCTGATTTCGGGGATGAGCCGGGCGTTTGATCGCCCAAAGGTGCGTGGAGGCTCCCGCTGCCGGTGGAGTTCCTGACCGACGAGCAGGCGGCAGCGTTCGGGCGGTTCACCGGGGTGCCGTCACAGGCGGACCTGGACCGGTTTTCCTCCTGGACGACGCCGACCTGGACCGGGTCGCCAAGCGCCGCGGCGCCCGCAACCGCCTTGGCTTCAGCCTCCAAATGACCACTGTCCGCTACCGGGCACCTTCCTGGCCGACCCCTTGGCCGTGCCCACCCAGGTCGTCGACTTCCTCGCCGCGCAGCTCGCCATCGCCGACCCCACGTGCATCAAGCAGTACGCCGCGCGCCCGGCGACCCAGTGGGAGCACACCGCCGAGCTCAGCGACACGTTCGGGTACCGCAACTTCAGCGACCCCACGGCCGCCGAGCAGCTGCGGGCGTTCCTGACCGCGCGCGCCTGGACCCGGATCGAGCCGTCCAAGGCGCTGTTTGACGCCGCGGTGCGCTGGCTGCGGGAGCACCGGGTACTGCTGCCGGGCGTGCACGCGCTGGCCAAGCTGGTCGCCGAGGTCCGCACCGCCGCAGAGACCCGGGTGTGGGACACGATCACCGCCGCCGCCACCGCGACCGACGTGGAGCTGCCCCGCCGGCTGGATGGGCTGCTGAAGGTCCCGCAGGGCGCACGGGTCAGCGAGCTGGAACGGTTCCGGCGCGGGCCAACCCGGATCTCGGGTCGGGAGCTGGTCGGCGCGCTGGACCGCGCCGGCGAGCTGGCCGGGCTGGGTGCTGGCGCGGTCGACCTCGCAGCGGTCCCGGCCAACCGGATCGAGGTGCTGACCCGCGACGGGCTGACCACCAAGCCCCGGTGCTTGACCGCCGCGCCGACGCCCGGCGGACCGTGGCGCTGGTGGCCACCAGCTCCGTCACTCCCGGCTGACTCACCTCGGCGAAGACGGCTGGTCCGCACCCATGCTCATGGGCCTGTCCGGCCACGACAACATCCGCAGCCTCTCCATCTACGTCAACGTCAGCGCCGAAGCCGTCGCCGCCGCCCTCGAGGAACAGACCCCGCCCGCCGCCGCAACCGCTGAACGGCTACTTTGCCCCTCGCCGTAGCTTCAGGATCTCCGCCCCGCCGGCCGCAACCGGCTGTCCTACGAGCGCCGAGTAGCTGTTCAAGCAGACCATCGGCTGGACGCTGCATCAGCTTCGCCACTCCCGGCTGACCACCTCGGCGAGGACGGCTGGACGGTGCCTATGCTCATGGCGCTGTCCGGGCACCAGAACCCGCGCACGCTGGCGATCTACGTCAAGCCCAGCGCCGAGGCTGTCAGCCGCGCGCTGGGCCGGCAGGACCGCAACCGACGTCGCCGCCGCTGACCTCTCCATCATCAGCCCGAGGGCGAAGCCATGGGACGTTGATGACGAGCTGTGGGCGTTGATCGAGCCGCTGCTGCCCAAGGTGGAGCGTCGGATCCGGCATCCGGGACGCAAGCGGCATCCTGACCGGTTGGTGTTCCAGGGCATCCTGTTCGTCCTGCACCGGGATCGCCTGGGAGCACCTGCCGCAGGAACTCGGCTTCGGTTCGGGTAGGACCTGCTGGCGTCGCCTGGCCGAGTGGACCGAGGCCGGTGCGTGGCCTCGGCTCCACGGGGTTCTCCTCGCCGAACTCCGCAGGGCGAACGCCCTGGACTTCTCCCGGGCGGCGGTCGACGGCTCCCATATCCGGGCGTTAAAGGGGGAGCCAAGACCGGACGAAGCCCCGTCGATCGGGGCAGGACGGGCAGCAAACATCACCTGATCACCGACGCCACCGGCATCCCGCTCGCCGCCACCTTGACCGGCGGCAACCGAGGCCGGCCCCGGCGCCGCCCGGACGTGGTGCTGGGCGACCGCGGCTACGACCACGACAAGTACCGCCGCCTGGTCTGGGATCTCGGCGTGAAGCCGGTCATCGCCCGCCGGGGCACCGAACACGGCTCCGGACTCGGCACCCAACGCTGGGTCGTGGAACGCGCGTTCGCCCACCTGCACTGGTTCCGCCGCCTGCGGATCCGCTGGGAGATACGCGACGACATCCACGAAGCCTTCCTCACCCTCGGATGCGCACTCATCTGCTGGCGACGCCTGAACTCATTCCGATAAGGAGTTTTAAGACGGCGTGCGGTGCAGGGGAGATCCTTCTGGATCGACGTACCGACGTACGCGGCGCGCTGCCGCTTCGCGAGGAGGTTGTCCGTCCACAGCGGACGGCAAAAGGCAAAGGCAAGGAGGTTACGCGCTCCTTGCCACTCTCAATGTATAGCGCACAGGGGGGCTTGCGGCAAGACCCGGGTCGTGTTGCAGAATCTCCGACCGAAGCCAGAACCTGCGGAAATCAGGGATTCGCGAAGTACGTGTGCTTTTGTCGACGTATGGGTCTCAGCGGGACGTCGAACCGACGGTGGGACTCGCGGTGCGGTTGCGCACTCGGCGCGGAGGTGCGGGTGTGCGCGCCGCCGGACTGCGCGGAGCAGCTGGCCGAAATGCAACCTTGTTGAATGGGGGGTTTCATGATTGACGTGATCGTTGCCGGCGGCGGACCGACCGGCGTGATGCTGGCCAGCGAGTTGCGGCTGCACGGCGTGCACGCGCTCGTGCTGGAGAAGGAGACGGAGCCGACCAGGGTTGTCCGCGCGCTCGGCCTGCACGCGCGCAGCGTCGAGGTGATGGACCAGCGCGGTCTGCTGGAGCGGTTCCTCGCGCTCGGCCAGCAGTACCCGGTCGGTGGTTTCTTCGCCGGCATCACCAAGCCGACGCCGGACCGGCTGGACACCGCACATCCGTACATCCTCGCCATCCCGCAGACCACCACCGAGCGCCTGCTGACCGAGCACGCCACCGAACTCGGCGTCGAGACCCGGCGCGGCTGCGAACTGGTCGGGCTGAGCCAGGACGACCACGGGATGACCGTCGAGCTGGCCGACGGCACGCAGCTGCGCTCTCGCTACCTCGTCGGCTGCGACGGCGGCCGCAGCACGGTGCGCAAGCTGCTCGGGGTCGGCTTCCCCGGCGAGCCCGCCAGGGTCGAGTGGCTGTTGGGCGAGGTGGAGCTGACCGCGCCGCCGGAGACGCTGAACGCCGTAATAGCCGAAGTCCGCAAGACCCATAAGGGGTTCGGCGCCGTGCCCCTCGGGGACGGGGTGTACCGCCTCGGCGCGCCCGCCAAGGGGGTGGCCGAGGACCGCACGGTCCCGCCGACCCTGGACGAGCTGAAGCAGCAGGTGCGGGAGCTCGCCGGCACCGACTTCGGCGCGCACTCACCGCGCTGGCTCTCCCGCTTCGGCGACGCCACCCGGCTGGCCGAGCGCTACCGGACCGGCCGGGTGCTGCTGGCCGGCGACGCGGCGCACATCCACCCGCCGACCGGCGGGCAGGGCCTCAACCTCGGCATCCAGGACGCCTTCAACCTCGGCTGGAAACTGGCCGCCGAGGTCAACGGCTGGGCACCGGAGGGGCTGCTGGACAGCTACCACACCGAACGGCACCCGGTGGCCGCCGACGTGCTGGACAACACCCGCGCGCAGATCGAGCTGACGTCCCTCGAGCCGGGTCCCCAGGCAGTGCGCCGGCTGGTGTCGGAACTGATGGACTTCGAGGACGTAAACCGGTACCTGATCGAGAAGATCACCGCGATCGGGGTCCGCTACGACTTCGGCGAGGGCCACGAACTGCTTGGCCGGCGGCTGCGGGACGTGGGGCTGAAGCGAGGGCGCCTCTACGGCCTGATGCACGGCGGCCGCGGGCTGCTGCTCGACCAGACCGGCCGGCTCTCGGTCGCCGGGTGGGCAGATCGGGTCGACCACGTCGTCGACGTCAGCGAGGAACTGGACGTGCCCGCGGCGCTGCTGCGGCCGGACGGCCACGTGGCGTGGGTCGGTGAAGATCAGCAGGATCTGCTCAGCCAGATGCCCAAGTGGTTCGGCGCGCCCGTCAACTGAACGCGCAGTCTGGCCCGAAAGGGTGGGCCGTTGTGACGGGATGCGCGACATCGTGGCGACGATCCAGGCCGAGCAGGACGAGATCATCCGGCTCGATCACCCCGAGGTGCTGGTGATCGAGGGCGGCCCGGGCACCGGGAAGACCGTGGTGGCGCTGCACCGCGTCA
>DASYUT010000270.1 GCA_036000965.1 Actinomycetes bacterium | reverse complement strand
TTCGCGGCTTGGAGGAACTGCGGTCGTCCCGGCGTTCGCGAAGGCCACGCCGGGGGGCCTTCACGCTTTCGCCGATGCTTGTCGTGGTTCGGCTGCTCAGCTTTCGGCCGGCCGGTAGGTGAGATCGACGACGCCGGTGCGGTAGGTCTTCGAGTCGACCAGCCGCAGCGCCTGTTGCGGCTTGCGGTCGACCGGTCAACGGATCGGACCGAAGACCGCCCGCCAACCTTGTGGGGCGGCTGTTCGACCCCGCTCAGGGATGAGTGGTTGCGTTCTTGCGGAGGCCAGCGATCACCTGACGGGCGCGGGACGCTCCGTGCCGGTCGCCGACCTGCTCGAACATGATCAGCGACTGTTCCAGGTGCTGGCGTGCCTGGTCTTAGCACCCTCGCGCCTGCGCGGTCATCCCGAGGTTGAGGAGCCCGTACGCCTCCCAGCGCGGGTCGCCGAGCGTCCGCGCGAAGGCGAGCGCCTGCTGGAGGTGGTCGGTGGCCTGCTCGTACTCCCCGCGCTCGTGCCGCAGGATGCCGAGCACGAGATCGGTGTAGCCCACGTAGCCAGCGTTGCCGAGCGAGCGGAAGATGTCCCGGCAGTCTGTCAGCAGCGTGAGGGCGTCCGCGGACCGTCCCTGCTGGCGGCGCACCTTGGCGGAAAACAGCATGGCCTTGGCCGCACGGTCACGGTCGCTCAGCCCACGGCACAGCTCAAGGCACTGGTCGAAGCAGGCGGCCGCGTCGGCCAGTCGGCCCTGGCGCCGGTAGGCGCGTGCCAGGCCGATCAGGCTGTCGATCTGGCCCTGCGTGTCGTGCAGGTCCGAGAAGATGGCGTTGCTCTGCGTGCAGAACGCCACTGCCTCCGGCAAGCGAGCTTGGAAGCGGCGCAGGTCACCAAGGCCACCCAGCAGCGACGCTTCGGCATGCCGGTCGCCCGCCCGTTGCGCGGCGCGGAGCGCCACCTCATGGGTGCGCTCCCAGTCGTCCCAGCACGCGGACACCTCGAAGAAGTCGGCAAGCAGCCGTGTGACGTTGGGCCAAGGGCGCTGGCATCCCTCCCGCCACGCCTGCTCCAGGCTCACCACCAGACCCTTGCGCTCGGCGGCCAACCACCGGTAGGACCGCGCCAGCGTGGCCGCGGCATCCTGCGGCACGGCCGGGGAGGCCTGCCCGGGCAGCTCCGGGGGGCGCAGCCGCAGCCCGCGCACCCAGTCCTGGGCGGTGGTGAAGTAGGTCTGCAGCGTCCGTTCCAGCGCAGCGCGCCGCGTGGCCGGCGTGTCCTCTTCGGCCAGCCGCTCCCTGGCGTACAGGCGAAGCAGGTCGTGGAACCGGTAGCGAAGCTGCCCGGCGCCGTCCTCGCCGACCGGGTCCAGCAACTGCGCGTCAGCCAGGCGCTCAGCAACGTCCTCCGCCGCAGCAGCAGGAACCTCCAGCAGGGCAACCAGCATCCAGGGCGCGAAGTCTGGTACTTCCAGCAGCCCCAGCAGCCGGAACGCGCGCCGCTCCACCTCACCAAGCCCCTGGTAGCTCAGCGCGACACTGGCGCGCACCTCCAGGTCACCGGTGGTCAATTCATCCAGCCGCCGGTGTTGCACGCCGAGCCGATCGGCCAGCCGCTGCAACCGCCAGTGCGGCTTGGCGGCCAGCCTGGCCCCCACGATCCGCAGCGCCAGCGGCAGATACCCACACAGCGCCGCGATCGTGTGTGCCGCCTGGGGTTCGCCGGCGACGCGGTCCGCTCCGACGAGCTTGCCGAGCAACTCCACCGCCTGCGCCGGGGGGAGCACGTCGAGGTCGAGCACCTCAGCCAGGGCAAGCCCGGCCAGCCGAGCACGGCTGGTGATCAGCACGACGTCGCCAGCGCCGCCCGGCAGCAGCGGGCGGACCTGCGCCTCATCGGCCGCGTTGTCCAGCAGCACCAGCGCGCGACGGTCCGCCATCAGCGAACGGTACAAGCGGACACGCTCGTCAACGGCATCAGGGATCAAGCGTCCGTCGACCCCCAAGGCGCGCAGAAACCCGCCGAGCACCCCCGCCGGGTCGAGGGCTTGCGCCTCGACGCCGCGCAGGTTGACATACAGCTGCCCGTCCGGGAACACCGAGCGCAGTTGATGGGCGGCGTGGACGGCCAGCGTGGTCTTGCCCACCCCCGCCTTGCCGACGGTGGCCGTGATCACCACCGCCGTCGACCCACGCCGACGACCCTTCACCCGAGCGTGCAGCCGCTCCAAGGCAAGCTCGCGTCCGGTGAAGTCCTCGATGTCGGGCGGCAGCTGGCGCGGCACCCCACGCGTCGGATCCGACCACGCCTGCACGCGTCCGTCGGCGCGTCCATCCAGTCCATCCAGTTCGATGGCCGCCTTCTTGAAGACCGCCCGCTCGGCGTCGGTGAGGGCCAGCGCCTCGGCAAGCAAAGCGATCGACGTGCGGCGTGGACGCTGCACGTGACCTCGTTCGAGATTCCCGATCGTCCGCACGCTCATCCCCGACCGATCGGCAAGCTCCTCCTGCGACAAGCCACGATCCACCCGGAGACGGGCCAGCAGCCGTCCGAACTCGACGCTAGCGCGAGACTCCTCGTTCCACACGCCGGTCAAGCTGACCGCGTCCGGCGGCAGCTGCCGCGGCACCACCATCCTGGCGACCGTCACCGCCCCGCTACCGGTGGGCTGCTGGTCTGGTGGGGCCAGCGCCACGTCACCACGCAGGATCTGCCGCTGCAACTGCTGCAGGGGCGGGCTGGGTTCAATCCCCAGCTCCTCAACCAGCCGCCCCCGCAGCTGCTGGTAGGCAGCCAGCGCCTCGGCCTGGCGGCCCGACCGGTACAACGCGAGCATCCACTGCCCCCACAGCCGCTCCCGCAGCGGTTCCGCTACGACCAGTCGGCGCAGCTCCGGCATCAGCCCGCCATGGCGGCCAAGCGCCAGACACGTCTCCACCCATGCCTCCACCACGACCAGGCGCCGCTCCTGCAGGCGGGCAAGCTCCCCGTCCAACCCCGCACCCAGCGGCACGTCCTCAAACGCCCGGCCCCGCCACAACCCCTGCGCCTGCCCCAGCCGCGCAGCCGCCAACGCCATCTCCCCATCGGCCAGCGCCCGCTGTCCCTCACCGGCACATCGCTCAAACACCAGCAGATCTAGCTCCTCGCCGGCCACACTGAGCTGATAACCGCCCGGCGGCGCCACGATCCGCGGCGCGCCCGCCGCCTCGCCCATCCCCAACGTCCGACGCAGCCCGGACGCGTAGGTCCGCAGCCCTCCCACGGCCGAAACCGGTGGCCGCTCGCCCCACAGTGCCTCCACCAGCAGGTCCACACGGACCGCCCGGTTGGCATGCAACAGCAGCACCGCCAGCAGCATGCGCTGCTTGGGCGCGCCTAGCCGGACCAGCCGCCCCTCACCGTCGCGAAGCTCAAGCGGCCCCAATACCCGAAACCGCACAGCTGATCGCCTCCGTCACGAATGAGCATGCGACCTCCGAACCTCCTCGATGATCCGGTTCGCGCGCCGTACAGAGGCTAACGCACCGGCGCCATAGGCATCTCCGAGCCGGGGCACGGCGGCGCCGTGGCCGCCTGAGCTGGGCATCCTCGGACCGCGTCACCCTCAGGCCGCCACTTGATCGATCCTTGATGCGGCTTGGCAGACTCGGCGGCAACCCCTACCAGTCCACGGTGCCGAGGGCGCCGAGCGCCTGTCACCGGCCGATCCGGTTGCTCATCGTCTGCTCCTGTCCACGTGGCTCAACGACGTAGCGTCTATGGAAGCGGCGCGTCTGCGGTGGTGTCGGTCAGTTCGGCGAACCCTCGTGCCTGATGCAACCTCACTGGTGCGCTTCCTGACAGCCGGCCATGCCGTCGTGCAGCGGGAGAGCGCGGCCAACCCCATGGATGCCTGACGATCGGGGCGTCCTGGGTGACATCAGCGGGGCTGCCCCTCAGGTGCGGGTAAAGGCCAGGAGGAACTCGATCACGCCGTGGTCCTCGGTCGTCACCGGCCCAAAGCTCGGGTTGGGGATGTTGTAGTCGGA
>DASYUT010000269.1 GCA_036000965.1 Actinomycetes bacterium | reverse complement strand
GCACCGTCGCCCGCAGCCCCCGGCGCGACGCGGCGCCGCCCAGCGAGCTGTGGAACGCCGACGGCTTCCGCGGTGCCACCCTCCGCTTGGGCGAGCTCGTGGGCGTGCCCGGCTAGCCGGGCGGCCGCTTTCGAGTTCCCGCGCCGGAGCTGGGCGCTGCTGGAGGCCTGAGCCACCGTGCGCCAGCTGTTCCCGACGTTCCTCGACCCGGCCGACCCGATGGCCGTCTACGGTGACCTGCCGCCGGCCGGCTCTCGTCCCGGCGTGCGGCTCAACATGATCGCCAGCGTCGACGGCGCCACCGCGGTGGCCGGCGTGTCCGGCGGCCTCGGCGGCAAGGCCGACCATGCCCTGTTCGCGGTGCTGCGCTCGCTGGCAGACGTCGTGCTGGTCGCGGCCGGCACGGTTCGGGCCGAGCGCTACGGGCCCTCGACGGTGCCGGTGGCGGTGGTCTCCCGCTCCTGCCGGCTGGACTGGGATGCGCCCTTCTTCACCTCCCCGACCGCCCGGCCGATCGTGGTCACCGTCGCCGAGGCACCGGCGCCGGCTCGCGCCCGGGCCGCCGAGGTCGCCGAGGTCGCCGAGGTGATCCTCGCCGGCGAGCGCGACGTCGACCTGGCGACCGCCCTGGACGCGCTCGGGGTGCGCGGCTTCCGCGCGGTGCTGGCCGAGGGCGGGCCCACCCTGAACGGCCAGCTGGCCGTCGCCGGCCTGCTTGACGAGCTGTGCCTCACCCTCTCCCCCCGCCTGGTCGGCGGCGGCGCCAAGCGGATCCTCGATGGCGGCGCCCTCCCCGGCCCCCCGAACCTGCGGCTCTGCTCGGCCTGTGAGCAGGACGGGTTCCTGTTCCTCCGCTACCGCACGACCTAAGCAGCGATATGGTCTTGCGATGCCGCTGTTCGTTTCATGTCCTGGCCCGCAGAACCCCGAAGTCTGTTGCCGTCGGTGAGCGCGTGTTCAAGCTTCCGTCCCGCTCGGGGAAGCCGGCGGGGCGGCGGGCGGCCCGCCTGGAGGGGGTTGCCGGACCACGGCCCGCTGGACCCGCGCCTCGACCGCACGTATGAACCGGTCCACGCGGGCCGGGTCAAGCGTCTGCGAGCGGTCGCCGTGGCGGATCGCTAGCGCCGTTTGCACCAGCGTGGGGTCCTCGGTCCGGGCCAGCACCCAGCTGGCGGCGGCGTCCTTGGACGACCACACCCCCTCGTAGGCGTAACGCCAGGCGCGGCCGGCGTTCAGCACGCTCTGGTGCAGCGACGACTCGTTGGCGGCATGCCAGGCCAGCGAGTCGACCAGTGCGTCCAGCAGCCACTTCCGCGGGATCGGCGCCACCAGTTGGTGGGCGGGCGGGCCAACCAGCGCCACGCCGTGCTCACGCAGGATGGCCAGATCCACCACGAACCAGTGGGCGGGCTCGGACGCCGGATCCAGCGACAAGTGCGGGGGCATCCGCGGGCCGACGTTGAGGTTGATGGCGAACTGCGGCGTGGGAGAGGGCGTGGCGACCGTGGCGTGGGGGTACAGCACGAACTCAAGGCCCCGCACCGGCCAGGTCATGGCCTCCTCGGTGAGGGCGGCGACCAGCTGCTGGATGTCCGCGGGCGAGGGGGCGTGGGCGCAGACCGCGACCAGGTCCAGGTCGCTTTGCTCGGCCACCGCACCGCCCAGCGCACCCGAGCCGATCAGGTAGGCGCCCAACAGCTCCTCCCCCAGCAGCCGCTGCAGCCGACCGGCGGCCGCGCGGGCACATCCGTCCAGCAGGTCGCCGTTTGACAGCTTGGTGCCCATCGTGAACTCCCCCCGACGTGCCGATGCCCTGGAAGGTTGGTCTTGGTTCCGGCAGTCCTGTTACGCCCGTCTTTACGGCGGTGAGGTGGCAGCGAGATGGTGGGCCCGTCTGCGGAGGAGTACAGCGAAGAGGTTGCGCCTGCGATCAGCCGGACGTCAGGAGGCTGCTGTTGAGCCAGCCCAGCAGCGCGGCGTGCTCGTCCGCCTTGACACCTTGGTCGCGCTCGTCACCGGCCCTCGGCTCCGTATCACGGCCGCAAGGTAGATTCCGCGTTCATTTTGGCTGCGGCAAGGTACCGAGACGGTCAGCATCGCCTCTGGGCGGGATGCCCGCATCGTCTCTTATGTCCGTGACCTGAAGTCGCGCATCCGTGTAGCAAGCACCCAGGTCCGGGGTGCCTCACGACTCGAGGATCGGGGAGAATCGTGGCCGTGGAGCAGCCGCCGGTGATCGAGCCGGTCGAGGTCATCGCGGCCAAGCTGCCTGGGTAGCTGCCGTGACGGGAGCCTAGCGAGCCGGTCGCGTATCAGCGATTCTCCGACTTGCGAACCAGCGGGTGTGGTCATGACCTGCGCGTCTGCCGTGCCGGCAGAAACGCAATCAGGCCGATCGGGATACCCAACCGACTCTCTAGGAGGGGCGGAACGCGAGATGCCCACCGTGGCCATCACCGCACCGACCGGCTGCGCGTCGATCAACACCGCCGGGCTGATGGACGCGCTCCGCAAGACCGACCGGGCCTGGCGCATGACCCGCGACCCCGACGCCGACGCGGTCTTCGAGGTCCGCCTAACGCAGCAGCTCGCCCCGCCTCCCCTGAGGCAGGCGACCGCGCTCCCTACGTGTGGTGACGTAGCGCCCTACCGGTGCCTCGCCCCGAGCGGCCAGCCCGAAGCCTGCCCGGTATCGCCGCGGCCGGCGGTCCACTGGTGACCACTGGGCTCGGCCGGGGACAGACGCACGGCCGGCGCGATGGTGGCAGGATCCGGGGACGATTCTTGGAACGTGATCATGATCCCGGCGCACTGGCGGGGTGGAGGAGAGGCCGCGGCGCGCGTCTGCCTCAGCCGATTGGGGCGAGGCCGGTGGGTGTGAGCAGGTAGGCGTCCTGGTCGTGGCTGGGGTCGATGATGAGCTCGACGATGGTCTTGCCGACCTGCTCTGGAGTGGGTGTCGGACCAAGACCGTCCAGGAAGGCGGCGGTGTCCACACCCTGTTGGTTGGCGTAGGCGGTGACTGCGGCCGCGCCGAGGTCGGTCGCCGCGGTCAGCTTGGGGAGCACGGAGGTGAATCGGATGCCGAGCGTGTCGCGTTCGGACTCGGCCTTGGCATAGGAGGTGATGAACCTGATGGTGGCCTTGGCTCCGGCGTAGCCGCCGCTGAGCGGTGAACCGTTGATCGCAGCTCCGCTGGACAGCGTGATGACGGTGGTGCCTGGGTCGAGGGGACGGAGCAGGGCTTCGCGGATCCAGTGGAAGACGTGCTGGACGTCGACCTCCCAGTTGCGGCTGAACGTCTGCCAGGTGTGGTGATGGACCGGTCGCAGCAATGGGCTCGCCCCGGCGTTGAGCACCAGCGTGCGCGGGCGGTATCGGTCGATGAGCTGGCCAGCGATGGTGGGGTCGGTCGCGTCGGCGGCGACGGGGATAAACGTGTCGCCGAGTTGCGTCCGCAGGTCCTCGAGCCGGGCGCGGTCGCGGGCGACGCCGACGACGGTTGCGCCAGCTTCGGTGAGCGCGGTGGCGATGGCGCGGCCGAAGCCTCGGCTGGCGCCAGTGACGAGCGCTGAGGTCGGTGGTGCGCTGGACAGCGATCGTGGTCAGGATCGCGATGTCCAGGATGGTCATGACGAACGCGGAGCACAGCAGCGCCAGCGCCGCCCAGCGGTTGCGGTCGGGTGCGACCGTGCGGTCGGTTCGGGTTACGGTCATGCCCGTCATCTCCAGTTCTCCGTTCTGTCTCGGCGGCTGTCCGACGCCCGGCTGCCCGCCCAGCTCGCCTGAAGCGGGGACGATGGATCGGGCCGGGCTGGGCGCGCCATCGGTCTGGAAGTGCAGACCTGATCGGGACCCGAAATTCATCGCGAACGCACCGACAGATGCTGGCGGGCTCCTGCGGCCGCTGGTGCGACCTGCGCGTTTGTCCGGGCGGTCGCCGACCGGGCGCGCCGAGGCCGGCGTCGCGGGGACCGCCGGCTACGCCTCGGGGCTGCGGCCGAGGAAGGCGACCAGCCGGTCGCTTGAGCTGGCCAGCGGCGACACGGCGACCGGGGCCGCGAACAGGGGGTAGCGGGTGGCGTCGGTCACCAGCAATGGGGAGATCTTCAGCAGGTCGATGGCCAGCGCGGGCGGGATCGGCTGGCGGTCCCCGCACGCCCGAGCGATGTCCCAGCCGTGGACGGCGAGCTCGATGGCGCCGGTGCCGGCCACGGTGCTGGCCAGCAGCGGACGGTCGGCGATGGCGACCACGCGGTCGTGGTGGCCGGCGGCGGTCCACGCGCCAAGCAGCCGGCCGGCACGACCGCGGAAGGTCGCAACCAGGTCGCCCGCCATCTCGCCGTCGGCATCCCAGGCGGGGTCGGGGCCGACATATCCGGCGCCGATGCCTTCGTAAAGCGCGGCGAGGGAGTCGTTGACGTGGTGCAGCAGCATCCAGAGATTTCGCTCCGACTTCCCTCCGCCCGACACAGGGCCGCGCGGGACGGGGGCGGAACGGGCGGGGACGCCGAGCGACGGCGGAAGCCGCCGACCGGCCGTTTGTGCAGGTCACGAGCGATTGTTGGGATCACGTGGGGACGGGTCGGTACCGCGAGGAGACGGCGGTGCGACCTGGAAAATCGCCGGCAATGCCTTCACCGGTTCGAATCCTGCCTTGCTGCCCAACACAGAGGGGTCCGAGTCTCGCCCAGGGAGTCGACTCGCCGCGAGGTGACGCTACAGTGCCACCGGCGTGGTGAACTCCGGTAGGCCCAGTGGTCCAGTCCCTCCTCCGACGCCGAACGGATGTTCGAATCGGTACGCGCTCTCTGGACTTGTGACTCCGTATGCTTTGCCGGCGGGATTGGATGTATTCGCCCGTACGTGGGAGGACGTGTCGCTTGCGGGGGGAAGCCACGGAATGCATGCTTCTCCTTTCGCTTGGCGGGATACGGTTGAACAGAGGAATGCGATGGCCGGGCAGGCGCCGGTGGACTCCGGTCGGGAGCTCCACGGCGAGGTTGAGCGGGCACTGGAGGCCCAGGGCGAGGACCTCGAGGCCCTCGGGGAAGCTCCGGCGTGAACGTCCTGCACGGCGTCTGGTCGGCGTCCGGGGAGCTGTGCGTCTGGGCCGAGGACTCGGCGCTCCCGGCCACCGCGGCGCGCCGGCGCGGCCGGCCGCCACGCAAGCCGCGGGCCCGGCCGCACCCGTTCGCCTGCCCGTCCGACCGGTTGCGCGAGGTCGCGATGGTCGCGGCGGCCACCCCGCTGGTCGAGGGGCTCGTCGACAAGGCGGAGGCGGGCGAGCTGGCGCTGTTGCTGCCGTCGCTCGCGTCGGGACCGCTCGCCTCACCGGAGCTGGTGCACGACCCGGCGGAAGCTCTGGGCGAGTCCGGCGCGGGTGCGGGCGAACAGCACGTGGCGCTGGCGCCGTGGCGGGTGCCGGCGCTCCGGTTCGACGCCCGCAGCGCCCTCGAGCTGCTCCTTCACCTTCCCGCCGCCGGGGCCATGGCCCCGGGCGCCGCGCCGCCCGGGGCGTCGCTGCGCTTCCTGGGTGAGCTGGCCTGGTTCGTGCTTGGTCTGGTCGGCCGGGGCCGGGTGCTGCCAGGCCTGGCCGAGGAGGGCGAGCGCCTGGCCGCCCGCTGGCGCCCGGTGGTGACGGGCCACGACGCCGAGCGGCTGCGAGCGCTCGCCGCGGTCATGCCTCCTGCCTGCCGTGCCGAGCAGACCGGCACGGCCCTCGAGGGCCGGGGCTCGGCGGCGCTGCTCGGCGGTGCCCTTGACGTCCTGGCCGACGCGGCGACCAGGCGTGCTCTTGCCGGCGTGGCCGTCACCGTCGGCGCCAGGCCCGGGGTCTCGGCGACCTGGCCGTCCCTGCCGCCGCGGCGCGGCCGGCGCCGCGCCGCGGACCTGGCGGTCGAGGCCTGGCTGGCGGCCCTCGCCAGCGACGACGGGCGCTTCGATGCCGACGTCGCGCAGCTGGCCGGCCTGCGCGAGGCGCTCGATGCGTGGCTGCGCTCGGCGAGTGCGGCCGCCGGGCCGCTGCGGACCTGCTTCCGGCTGGTCGAGCCGCCCGAGGACCAGCCGAAGCGGCGCTGGCGGCTTGAGTTCCTGCTGCAGGCGACCGACGAGCCGAGCCTGCTCGTGCCGGCTGCGGAGGTGTGGCGGGCAGCTGGCACCCTCACCACGCTGGCGCGGCGGGTCGAGCGGCCGCAGGAGCTGCTCCTGGCCGACCTCGGCCGGGCGATGCGCCTGTACCCGGAGCTGGAGCGGGCGCTGCGTTCCGCACGCCCCGCCGCGCTGGCGCTGGACGCGGGCGGGGCACACCGGTTCCTGCGCGACGCGGCGCCGCTGCTGGCGCAGACGGGCTTCGGTGTGCTGCTGCCGTCATGGTGGGACAAGCGCGGCGCCCGCGTCGGCCTGCGGCTGGTCGCGGGGAGCGCCGCCGCCCCCGGCGCGGTCGCCAAGCCCGGCGGGCTCGACCTTGACACCCTGGTCGACTACCGGTGGGAGCTGGCGCTCGGCGACGAGCGGCTGAGCGCCGAGGAGCTTCAGGAGCTGGCCCGCCTCAAGGTCCCGCTGGTCCGCCTCCGCGGCCGCTGGGTCGAGCTGGACCCGGAGCGCCTCGCCCGCGGCCTTGCCTTCCTCGAGCGGCACGCCGACGGCGCCATGCCCGCCGCGGACGCGCTGGCCGCCGGCCTCGGTCTGGTGGAAGGGCCCGTCCCCGATCTCCCGGTGACCGGCATCCACGCCACCGGCTGGCTCGGCGACCTGCTCTCCGGCCAGGCCGACCGGCGCCTCGGGCCGATGGGCACACCCACCGGCTTCCGCGGCGAGCTGCGTCCCTACCAGGAGCGCGGCCTGGCGTGGCTGGCGTTCCTCGGCGGCCTCGGGCTGGGCGCCTGCCTGGCGGACGACATGGGCCTGGGGAAGACGGTCCAGCTCCTCGCCCTGCTGGTCGCCGAGCGTGACGGGCAGGTGGACGAGGCGGGGCGGCCGGGGCCGACGTTGCTGGTGTGCCCGATGTCGGTGGTGGGGAACTGGCAGCGGGAGGCGCAGCGGTTCGCGCCGGGCCTGGCCGTTCACGTCCATCACGGGGCCGAGCGGCTCGGCGGCGAGGAGCTTGCCCACGCCGCCGGGGAGGCGGACCTCGTGCTGACCACCTACGGGCTGGCGGCCAGGGACCGGGCGGCGCTCGCCG
Organism: Actinomycetes bacterium; assembly: GCA_036000965.1. Lineage (NCBI taxonomy): Bacteria > Bacillati > Actinomycetota > Actinomycetes > Actinomycetes bacterium. The sequence continues at coordinate 371 of DASYUT010000269.1, read as the reverse complement.
CCGCCGCGTGGCGGCGGGTGGTGCTGGATGAGGCGCAGAACATCAAGAACAGCGCCGCCAAGCAGACCCAGGCGGTGCGGGCGCTGCAAGCGCCGCAGCGGGTGGCGCTGACCGGCACCCCGGTCGAGAACCGCCTGTCGGAGCTGTGGTCGATCATGGAGTTCGCCAACCCCGGCCTGCTCGGCTCCGCGAAGGGGTTCCGCAGCCGGTTCGCCGTCCCGATCGAGCGTGAAGGCGATGAGCGAGCTGCCGAGGGCCTGCGGCGCGCGACGCAGCCGTTCATCCTGCGCCGCCTCAAGACCGACCGGTCGATCATCGCCGACCTGCCCGCCAAGCTGGAGATGAAGGTGCTGTGCAACCTCACCGCCGAG
>DASYUT010000268.1 GCA_036000965.1 Actinomycetes bacterium | reverse complement strand
GACGCCGCCCGACGCTTCACGGCCGAGATCGACGCCGCCGTCGTGATCGTCAACGCCTCGACGCGCTTCACCGACGGGGAGCGGTTCGGGTTCGGGGCCGAGATCGGCATCTCCACCCAGAAGCTGCACGCCCGGGGGCCGATGGGCCTGCGCGAGCTCACCACCTACAAGTACGTCGTGTGGGGCGACGGCCAGGTGGTGACCTGACCGTGCGGACGAGCGACCCCGAAGGGGCGGCGCCGGGTATCCCGGCGCCCGTGCTCTTGGGGTCCCCACCGGAAGCTCCGCTTCCGGTGGGGTTCAGCGAGGGAGCCATTTGATGGGCCAGCGGTTCGACTCGGTGTCCGATGTCCTCGAGGGGCTGCGCACGGTCGACTATCTCGCCGACGCCAACATCGCCGGCGTCGTGTACCTGGCAGACCGGCTGGAGAAGCCGGTGCTGGTGGAGGGTCCTGCCGGCGTCGGGAAGACCGAGCTCGCCAAGGCGCTCGCGCAGATCTCGGGCTCACGACTCATCCGCCTCCAGTGCTACGAGGGTCTGGACGAGGCGAAGGCGCTCTACGAGTGGAACTACAAGAAGCAGCTCCTGCGCATCCAGGCCGACCGTGCCCACGACGCGAGCTGGGCCGAGGTCGAGGCCGACATCTTCTCGGAGCCGTTCCTGCTGACGCGGCCGCTGCTCGAGGCGATCCGGGCCACCGACCCGGTGGTGCTGCTGATCGACGAGGTCGACCGGGTCGAGATGGAGACCGAGGCCCTGCTGCTCGAGGTGCTCTCCGACTTCCAGGTCTCCATCCCCGAGCTGGGCACCGTCGCCGGCACCCAGCGGCCGCTCATCGTGCTCACCTCCAACGCCACCAGGGAGCTGTCGGAGGCGCTGCGGCGCCGCTGCCTGTACCTGCACATCGACTACCCCGCCATGGAGCGGGAGCGCGAGATCGTGCGGGCCCGGGTGCCCGAGATCGACGAGCTCCTCGCCACCCGGATCGCCCAGGTGGTCCGCTCCATCCGCCAGCTCGAGCTGAAGAAGGCGCCGTCGATCTCGGAGACCATCGACTGGGCGCGCACCCTGCTCCACCTCGAGCGGACCAGCCTCGACCAGGCCACCATCGACGACACCCTGCACCTGCTCCTCAAGCACGAACGCGACATCCAGCGGGCTCGCACCGAGCTGACGGGTACCGACCGGACCCGCTGACCCAGCACCGGGAGGGGACGCATGGAGGGCAACGACCGGCTCGCCGGCGCCGTGGACAGGATCGTCGGGACCCTCGGCCCTTCTTCACCAGCGGCTACGGCTCGCCCTGCCCAGGCGAGCGGCTGACCAGGGCGTCTAGATCTCGAGCCGGGAGTCCTCCAGGTCGAGGTCCCGCTCGACGCGGTGCATCACGTCGCTGCTGATCGCGCCCTGGTTGCGGAGCCGCACGATCGCGTGCCGCTGCGCCTCGAGCAGCTCGCGGACCAGCCGCTGGTAGGCCAGCGAGCGGTCCTCGTAGCCGTCGTCCTCGATCTTGCCAGCCCGTGCCTTCAGGCGCCGGCGGCGGTAGTCGTACAGGCCGCGCAGCCGCTCGACGGTGTCCTCGCGGGTCCAGTCCTCGCCGGCGAGCTCCTCCAGCCGCGCCAGCGCGGCGTCGGTCGCACCCAGGCGTGCGTGCAGCTCCTCCCGCTCCTCGGCGTCGTCGCCTCTGACCCCCAGGCGGCGGATCAGCGCGGGCAGCGTCAGCCCCTGCACGACCAGGGTCGCGAAGATCACCCCGAAGGTCAGGAAGACGATGAGGTTGCGCTGCGGGAACGCCTGCCCGGCTGGGCCCTCGAGCGGCAGCGCCAGCGCGGCCGCGAGCGAGACCGCCCCGCGCATCCCGCTCCAGCCCACCACCAGCCGCTCCCTGGGGCCGGCGCGCCGGGCGACCTGCGCGGGCCGCCGGTCGAGCGCCCGGATCAGGTACGGGACGGTGAACCCCCAGACGACCCGCACGACGATCACCACGGCGCTGACCAGCACCGCCTGCCCCAGCAAGGTCAGGACCGAGCGGCCGGTCACGCCGCTCAGGATCGGGTGGAGCTGCAGGCCGACCAGGATGAACAGCACGGCGTTGAGCAGGTAGTTGAGGACCTCCCAGAACGAGAACCCGAGCAGCCGCGTCGACGGCGACGCCAGCTCCGGGGCGCGCCAGCCCACGTAGAGGCCGGCGGTCACCGCGGCCAGGACCCCCGAGGCGCCCAGCCGGTCGGCGGGCAGGTAGGCGGCGTAGCCGGTCACCACCGACACCACGATCTCGACCAGCGGGTCGTCGAGCCGGCGGCGGACCTCGGCGACCAGCCAGCCGACCCCGAGGCCGACCGCGACGCCACCGGCCGCGCCGGCTACGAACCGCACGCCGGCCTGCCACCACACGAAGCTGCCCCCGACCGCCGCGGCCACCGCGATCCGGTAGGCCACCAGCGCGGTCGCGTCGTTGACGAGGCTTTCGCCCTCGAGCAGGGTGACCAGGCGGCGTGGCACGCCGAGCCGGCGGGCGATGGCGGTGGCGGCCAGCGGGTCGGTGGGCGACACGATCGCCCCGAGGGCGACTGCGGCGGCCCAGGGGAGTCCGTCGACGAGGGCGTGCGCGGTCACGGCCACGGCGCCGATGGTGGCCAGCACCAGCCCGACGGCTTGCAGCGAGATCGCACGCAGGTCGGCCCGCAGGTCCCGCGGCGAGGAGAAGAACCCGCCCCAGTACAGCAAGGGAGGCAGGAACAGCACCAGGACGAGCTCGGGCGGCATCGCAACCGTGGGCATCCCGGGCACGAACCCGAGCACCAGGCCGCCGAGGACGAGCAGGATCGGGTAGGGCACGCCGACCCAGCGGGCCAGGATGCTCAGCCCGGCCACAGCCACCATCAGCGTCAACAGCAGCAGCTCAGCCTCATGCATCACGTCACCCCGACGGCCTCGAGGGCGAGCATCCCACATGCCAGCGGCGCCGTCAGGTGCGATGGTCGACCACCCCGCCGCGACCACGCCCGCCAGCTACGCCTGGACGGCGCCCGCATTCGGGCTCAGGGGATGCGGGGGGGCGGGCGGCCGGTCGCGGGGTCCCAGGCCGCCGGGTGGCCGGGGCGATCGAGCCCGAGCGGGATGCTCGTCCACAGCTTGGCCATGGCCTCGACGTCGGCGTCGTCGTAGGCGGACAGGAAGTGGGCCCGGATGCCGGCCAGGTGGGTGCGGGCGGCCTCCCGGAAGCGGATGCGGCCCTCGTCGGTCAGGACCGCGAAGAACCCGCGCCGGTCGTCCAGGCACGGCTCGCGCACCACGAGCCCGGCCCGGGTGAGGCGGTCGACCAGGCGAGTGATGCCGCTCAGGCTGAGTAGGACCGAGTCGGCCAGCTCGGACATGCGCAGGCGCCTCCCTGGGGCCTGGTAGAGGTAGAGCAGGACCTCGTAGGAGGTCAGGGAGAGCTGGTGCTGGGCCTGCAGCTCCGCGTCGAGCTGGCGGATGACGGTCGCGTGGGTCCACAGGAACCCGCGCCAGGCCCGCAGCTCCACCGGGGACAGCCGCTCGGCCCCCTGGCCCCGGGCGCGGCTCCCAGACGGCTCCACCGACCCTGGGGTCGGCCCGCCGGCCGCCGGGCCAAGGCCCGGCGCCTGCTCAGACACTCGTGACAGGCCAAGCTCCTCTCAGCGATGCTCGGCTCCGAGGCGCGCGGCGCCTCCCGGCGGAGCCTTCCATATGAGCCTACCCGAAGGTGCCCTGGGGGATGCACCGGCGAGCGAGGCTCATGACTCCTCGCCCGACTCCTCGCCCGACTCCTCGCCCGCCTGCCTGGGGCAACCTGCTGCGGCTGCCTGCCTGGCGGGATCAAGCCGGGACGCGCGACGAGGCCAGGGCGGCCTGCCAGACCGCGTGGGCGAGCTCGGGCCGGGTCACGTCGCAGTGGGCGCCGGCGATGGTCTCGCCGCGCCGGATCACGCCGCTGGCCTCGAGGTTGTAGAGCCGGCCCGGCTCGAAGCGGTACCCCTCACGGGTGGACCTCGCGTCGAGGTCGGCCGAGCGGGCGCCGAGCCCCCTCGCCCCGAGTGCGCCGAGCGCGCCGTGGCGGGGCAGCGCACCGAGCACAAGCCCGTGGCCGGGGCCGAGCACCGGCCCGTGGCCGGGGCCGAGCACCGGCCCGCCCTGCGCGGCCCCGGCGGCCGCGAGCGGGTGCAGCCACCCGGCGACCCGGTCGTGGGCCGAGCGGGTGACCACGACCGGCCCGGTCACGCCGGCCGGCTCCACGGCGCGGTGGTAGCGGCCCGGCCGGCCGGGCGCGGCGGGGTCGTCGGCGCAGTACGCGAAGGCCGAGAGCGTCCCCTGCACCAGCGTGAGCGAGCCCACCGGCGCCACCTCGCCGGCGCCGCCGGCGAGCATGGCGGACACGGCGATGCAACCGAAGCCGTGGCCCAGGAGGTGAAAGCCGGTCCCGGGCCGGGCGGCGCGCTGCAGGTCGGCGAGCAGCCGGCGACCACTGCCCTCGCCCAGCCGGTGCGCCCGCTCCTGCGCGTCGGCGTAGGCGCGGGCCAGCGTGGGCGCGAGCCGGGACCCGGACGGCCGGCGGCCGGCCCCGGGCGAGCTGAGCTCCTCGTCGTCGTCCCAGGGACGGCTCGGCCAGTGCAGGCCGACGAACAGGGGCCGGAACCCGGGCCGGTGCCGCCCGAGCAGCTCCACGTCGGCCCGGGACCTCCCCATCGCGGCCACCCAGGCGCCGTACCGGCGGCTGGCCGCAGGCAGGTCGCCGAGCCACCCGTGGGCGAACACGAACACGTCGGTGGCCGCCCCGCCGGCCAGCGCGGCGGCCACGCGCCCGCTGGCCAGGCCGTCCGGTCCGACCGCCAGCTCGCCGCCTACGGCGTCGAACCCGATCAGGTGGTAGGTGAGCGCCGTCCCAGGCACGTGCTCGATCGACATCCGGAGGCTCCCATGGTCGCTGTCCGCCGCCCGCCCGGCACCCGGCGGGCACGCGGGCGGTCTGCCGGGCCGGCGGTCACCCTGCCCGGCCGTCACCCTCAGGGGTCGGCAGCGCCAGCCCCGACCCTGAGCGCGGCAAGGCCGCTACCAGGCGTAGGCCTCGGGCGCCGGGCCGCCGGGTCCTGGCCAGATCTCGTCGAGGCGGGCCAGCGCCTTGTCGTCGAGCTTGATGTCGAGGGCGCGCAAGGCGCCGTCGAGCTGCTCCATCGTGCGCGGCCCGACGATCGGCGCCGTCACCACGGGCTGGTGGAGCAGCCAGGCCAGGGCCACGTCGGCGGGCCGTTCCCCGAGCTCCTCGCAGAACGCCTCGTACGCCTCGAGCTGTGGGCGGACCTTCTCGAGGCGCTCGAGGGTGTGCCCGCTCGCGCGCCGGCCCTCCTCCACCTTCTGCAGCACTCCCCCGAGCAGGCCGCCGTAGAGCGGGCTCCAGGGGATCACGCCGAGGCCGTAGGCCTCGCAGGCGGGCAGCACCTCGAGCTCGACCATGCGGGCGGCCAGGTTGTAGAGCGACTGCTCGCTGACCAGGCCGAGCGAGTGCCTGGCCCGGGCCGTCTCGCACGCCCGTGCGAGGTGCCAGCCGGCGAAGTTCGAGGAGCCGACGTAGATCACCTTGCCCTGCTGGACGAGCACGTCCATCGCCTGCCAGGTCTCGTCCCAGGGGGTGTCCCGGTCGACGTGGTGCATCTGGTACAGGTCGAGGTGGTCGGTCTGGAGCCGGCGCAGCGACGCCTCGCAGGCGCGCCGGATGTTCAGGGCGGACAGCTTCCCGAAGTTCGGCCAGTCCCCCATCGACCCGTAGAGCTTGGTGGCGAGCACCACCTTGTCGCGGCGCCCGCCGCCCTTGGCGAGCCAGCGCCCGACGATCTGCTCGGTCCAGCCCTCGCCCGTGCGCCAGCCGTAGACGTTCGCGGTGTCGAAGAAGTTGATGCCCTCGTCGAGGGCACGGTCCATGATCGCGTGCGAGTCCTCCTCAGAGGTCTCCGGCCCGAAGTTCATGGTACCCAGGCAGAGCCTGCTGACGGACAGCCCGGTACGTCCGAGATGGGTGTACTGCATGGGGCCTCCTGTTGGATGGCGGAACAGGGCCTCTGGGAATGGGCCGCTGTCCTGGATGGCGGATCGCCACCCAAACAGCGTATCCGGCCACCCGCAGCTCCAACCCCGACGGGAGACGGCGGCCTGCTCGCCCCGACGGGAGACGGCGGCCTGCTCGCCCGGTGGTCCTCAAGTAGCCGGACGGCCGGTCGATCCAGGACATCGGTACGTGCGCCGGGACCTGTCCCGACCGCAGATCTGTCCGACCGTAGACAGGAGCAAGCACCATGGAGCAAGAACCATGAAGGAGCAAGAACCATGAAGAGGAGCACCGCTCTGCTGGTCGGCGGTCTCGCGCTGGTCGCAGCGGTGGCCGGCTGCGGTGGCCGCACCACCCGCGAGGCCGCGTCCGCCCCATCGGCCACCGTCAGGGCCGCCACCCCGCCCGCGCCGGTGCCGGCCCCCGCCGCCAAGCCGGTGCTCACGCTCACGGGTGCGGTGACCACCACAACGACGGCAGCGCGGTCGTGTTCGACCTGCGCACCCTGAACGCCATGGCGACTGTGACCACCTCGACGTACGAGCCGTTCGTCAAGAAGGCCATGACGTTCACTGGCGTGCCCATGGCCGACTTGTTCGCGCGGGCCGGGATCGCCCCCGGCGCGACCAAGGTCCACCTGCATGCGCTCGACGACTACAAGGTGGACCTGCGTGTCGCCGACCTCGCTGACCGGCGCGTGCTGCTCGCCACCAAGGCCGATGGCGCCGCGATCCCCGTCAGGAAGGGCGGCCCGATCCGGCTCATCTTCCCGGCCGACTCCAGCGTCGGCAAGAACAAGGACCTGTGGATCTGGAGCGTCGACTCCATAACCCTCGCCTGAGGCCATGGACGACACGGCCGGCAGGGCCCGGCTCTCGTGGGGCCAGCGGGTCCTGCTGGCCGCGCTCGGCGTGCTGATCGTGGCCGTGCAGTTCATGATCGTGCAGGCCTACCGCAACCTCGGCAGCACCACCCGGTCGTTCGACACGGCCACCGAGGTCACCACCGACCTCCACCACGTCGGTGAGGAGACCCTCAACCTCGCGGTGACGATTGACCGGCTCCGGCTCCCTGACGGGCTGGACGAGGTGGAGCTGCGCCGGGGCCTACAGGACCGGCAGCTCGACGCGACCTTCGGGGCGTCAAACGACCCGCGGCTGCGGGAGCGCCTGGCCCAGATCCGCGGCCAGCTCGCCGCGTTCGACGCCGACTTCGCCCGGCTGCGGGCGCACCCGACCGCCGCACAGCTCGCCCACGACCGCCCGGGCCTGCAGCGGCGCACGGACGAGATCCAAGAGACCGTCAAGTCCACCTACGACCAGGCCGAGATCCAGTTCATCGGCGCGATCGCGCAGACCCTGCACGCCCGCACGGGCTTCCAGCGCCTGCTCGTCGGGACGAGCGGGCTCACGCTGGCCGTGGCCCTCGTGCTCGCGCTGTCGCTGCGGCGCCGGGCCAACCGCACCCACGCCCGCGCCTACGCCCAAGTGGTGGCCGAGGTCAACGAGCGCAAGCGCCTCAGCGAGCAGCTGCGCCACCAAGCCTTCCACGACCCGCTGACCGGCCTGCCCAACCGAGCGCTGCTGCGCGACCGGCTCGAGCGCGCCCTGGCCCGCACGAGCCGGCACGGCGGCCGGCTGGCCGTGCTGCTGCTCGACCTGGACGGGTTCAAGACCGTCAACGACACCCTCGGCCACGCCGCCGGCGACCAGCTGCTGCGCCTCGTTGCCGAGCGCCTCCACGACACGGTCCGGGCCGAGGACACCGTCGCCCGGCAGGGCGGCGACGAGTTCGTCGTCCTGGCTGAAGACCTCAACAGCACCGGCGAGGCGACCATCCTCGCCGAGCGGCTGCTGGACGCGATCACCGTCCCCATCCCGCTGGCCGGCCGCAGCCTGCACGTCAACGCCAGCATCGGCATCACCACCACCACCGCGACCGCGACCGCGACAACCACTACCGCCAGCGCGGCCGCCGCCGCCAGCGCGGCCGCCGTCACCGGCGCCACCACGGCCGCGGCAACCATCACCGACGGCGCCACTGGCAGCGCCGGCGTCCAGGCTGACGAGCTGCTACGTGACGCCGACGTCGCCATGTACCTGGCCAAACGGCACGGCCCAGGCCGCTACCGCATCTTCGAGCCCGGCATGCGCGCAGCCGTCGTCGACCGGGCCGAACTCGAAGCCGACCTCCGTCATGCCCTGGACCGCGACCAGCTGCACCTGCTCTACCAGCCCATCATCCACCTGGCCAGCGGCCGGATCGTCGGCGCCGAGGCACTGCTGCGCTGGCAGCACCCGACCCGCGGCCTGCTCGCCCCGGGCAGCTTCATCCCGCTGGCCGAACAGACGGGCCTGCTCATCCCGATCGGCATGTGGGTGCTCGACCAGGCCTGCCAGCAGGCCCGCGACTGGCAGACCACCATCCCCGGCCACGAACGGCTGGGCATCAGCGTCAACCTGTCCGCCGTCCAGCTTGCCCAGCCGACCTTCCCCGACCAGGTCACCCGGACGCTCACCGACACCGGCCTGGACGCGCGCCACCTCACCCTCGAGCTAACCGAGGGCCTGCTGATCGCCGACGTCCGGGCCACCGCCGCCACCCTCGCCGACCTGCACGCCCGCGGCGTCCAGATCGCCATCGACGACTTCGGCACGGGCTACTCCTCGCTGGCCTACCTGGGGCGCCTGCCCGTCAGCGTCCTCAAGATCGACAAGGCGTTCGTCGACAAGGTCACCCTGGACCGCGAGGCCGCCGCGCTCACCGAAGCGATCGTCAAGCTCGCCACCACCCTCGGGCTGGCCTCGATCGCCGAAGGCATCGAGCAGGCCGCCCAGCTCGAACGCCTCCGCGAGTTCGGCTGCCAGTACGGCCAGGGCTTTCTCTTCGCCAGACCCCTCGACGCCGCCCGGTTCGCCGCCCTGCTCGACCAGCAACATCAGCCCACCTCCATGACCACGCCCACGTAGCCGGCCAGCCACACCAGCGCCCGGCCCCGCTCCCAGAGGACGGTCACCTCGTGGCGTGCTTCCGGCTCGACGGGAAGGAACGTGCTGGCTGCTCGCCCATGAGGCTCCCGCGTGGGACCCTTGCCTCGCGCTCATGCGATGGCAGAATCAACGCGAGGATGCCAGGTGAACCGGTCGAGCCCGTCGTAGGCGAGGCTGGCCAGCCGGGGAGGCTGCAGGCCCGGGGAGGCTGCAGGCCCGGAGGAGGCTGGGTGACGAGCAGACGATGACCGGGCCGACCCGGAGGGAGCTCCTACGTCGCGCAGGCCTCCTGACGGTCGCGGGAGCGACAGGATCGCTCCTGGCAGCCTGCGACTCATCCGGCAGGGACACCTCGACCAGGGACACCTCGACAGATGCGAGCGTGGCCGCGCCACAGCCTGGCACGTCCGGGGCGAAGGCCAGATTCCCCGACGGCTTCGTCTGGGGTGCGGCCACGTCCGCGTACCAGGTCGAGGGTGCCGTCAAGGAGGACGGGCGGGTGGCGTCGATCTGGGACACCTTCAGCCACACCCCTGGGAAGATCCGCGACGGCTCCACCGGCGACGTGGCCGTCGACCACTACCACCGCTACCTGCAGGACCTCGACCTCATGAAGGAGCTGGGCCTGCAGGGCTACCGCTTCTCGATCGCCTGGCCACGCGTGCTTCCCGACGGCGCCGGGCAGCCCAACCAGCGCGGGATCGACTTCTACCGCCGTCTGGTCGACGGGCTGCACCGCAGAGGCGTCCGCCCGCTGGCGACCCTGTTCCACTGGGACCTGCCCCAGGCGCTCCAGGACCGCGGCGGCTGGGAGGCCCGCGAGGTGGCGCAGCGGTTCGCCGACTACGCGGAGGTGATGTTCCGCGCCCTCGGCGACGCGGTGCCGACCTGGATGACCCTCAACGAGCCCAAGACGGTCGTGGACAACGGCTACATCGCCGGCATCCACGCCCCCGGCAAGCAGGACCGGTCGGCGGCCTACGTGGCAGCGCACCACATGCTGCTCGCCCACGGCCTGGCGGTCCAGGCGCTACGGGCCACGGGCAGCAGCGGGCGGATCGGCCCGGCGCTCAACCTGGCGCCGGTCTACCCCGCCGAGGACACGCCGGCGGCACGCCAGGCGGCCGCGCTCCGCGACGGCTTCGAGAACCGCCTCTACCTGCATCCGGTGCTGCGCGGCTCCTACCCCGACGACGTCCTGGCCGAGATCGACCAGGTCAGCCCCATGCGCTCGAAGATCCGGGACGGCGACCTGAAGACGATCTCGGCGCCGGTGGACGTGCTCGGCGTGCACTACTACAACCCTGTCCACGTGGACGGCGCCGGCCAGCGCGTGTTCAAGCGGCCGACGTCGCAGGCGAGCTGGCAGGAGCTCTACCCGGACGGGTTGTACGACATCCTTGTCCGCCTCAAGCGTGACGGCGGTGACATCCCCCTGATGATCACCGAGAACGGCATCCCCAGCCCGGTAGGGCCCGACGCCGGCGGCAGGATCGACGACACCGACCGCATCAAGTTCCTGCGCGACCACTTCCTGGCCGCGCACCGCGCCATCCAGGAGGGCGTCAAGCTCGAGGGCTACTACGTCTGGTCGCTGCTGGACAACTTCGAGTGGGCCGAGGGACACACGCAACGGTGGGGCATGGTCTACGTCGACTACCGCGACCAGCGCCGCATCCCCAAGCAGAGTGCCCTGTGGTACCGCGACGTCATCCGCGCCAACGGGCTCTGACGCAGGAGACGCTCGCACGTGGGCTCGCCGCGTCACCAGCCAGCCGGCTGGCTCGGGCTCGCCACCTCCTGGCGCACCCAGCAGCTCGTTCGACCGAATTAACGAATTTCCCGCCGTTAGGGACTTCTACCTGGAACTTCGCGGATTCGAAGAAGGGTTTACACTCGCACGGATCGGGCTAAGCACCAGGATCGAGGCCGGAGCTCGCCCCGCTTGCCGTCCGGCCCTCGGCCGGTCATGGGGTGGGGCCGGTCGCGCCATCCGGCGGAGGCCGGGCGCACGGGGGGGAGGTAGTTCCTTTTGGGTCTCCACGTGATGATGATCTGCCGGGACCCTGAGCTGGTGAGCGACCTGGCGACGGCCCTCGACGAGCTCGACCGGCTGACCGTCGTCGAGTCCCCGGCCGCCGTGGACCACGGAGGACTGGAGGTCGACGCCGTCGTGGTCGACCTGCCTGCCGAGGCTCGCAAGGCAGTGTGCGAGGAGGTCCGCGAGCGGTACCCGGGCCAGCTCGTCGTGCCGGTGGACGACGGCGACGAGGTGGCCGGCTGGCCGCCCGACCCGGCCAGGCGCGTGGTCGTGCGGCCGTTCGAGGCCGCCGAGCTGGTCGCTGGCCTTGAGCCCGAGATGCTCTCGCCTGAGCAGGCGGCCGAGGCCCGCCGACAGGTCCGGCTGCGGCCGCTCGGCCAAGTCCGGCCGGCCAGGGCCGAGCCGCTCGACCCATCCGCCTCCCCCACCGCCGGCAGCGCGGACGGGGATGACGGCCCGGGCGACGCCGGATCGGCAGGCGCTCAGGCCACGCTGAGGCCACCGGGCACTGAGGCGGCACCGGGCGCCGCGGCCCCGCTCGGTGCCGCGGCCCCACCGGGGACGCCGGGCGCCGCGGCTCCCCTGGGGACGCCAGGGGCCCTGGCCTCCCTGGGGACGCCAGGGGCCGAGGCCCCACCGGGGACACCCGGCGCCGAGGCCCGGCCGGGCACCAAAGCCATGCCGGGCACCAAAGCGACACCAGGCACCAAGGCCACACCAGGCACCAAGGCCACACCAGGCACCAAGGTGCCACCGGGGACGCCGGGCGCCGAGGCGCCCGAGCGGCTCTCCCCGGACGAGCCGCTGTGGGACCCGCCGGCCGTCCCCGCCCGCCCCGGCAGAGGCGGGCAGGCCAAGGTGGGCGCGATGGGCACTACGGTCGACCGCACCCCGGGCGCCGCTGACCGCCGTCCGGTCATCCTCGACCGCAGCCTGGGCGACCCGGTGCCGCAGGAGGCCCCCAGCCGCCGGCGCACGTGGCGGGTCGTGCTCGGGGCGGCCGCGGCGACGGCGCTGTTCCTGGGCGGCGCGCTCGTCGGCAACGGCCTCGCCAGCGGCCGGCCGGACCTCGCGGCCACACCGGTCACGACCGTCGCCCCGCCCACGCCGGTGCCGACCTTCGCTCCCGAGCCGGCGCCACCGGCCAAGGCCTGCGCCGACGCCATCGACGACGCCGACGCCGCCATCTCCTACCTCGTGGCCAAGATCCGCGACGGCCGGCTGTCAGAGTCGCTCAAGCGGTACGGCGAGCACTCCCGGGCGTGCCGCGCCGCAACAGGGTGAGGTGATCCCATGCGACGGAGCGCGCTGCTCCTCGCCGCCCTGCTGCTCGGGTGCCTGGTCTGCGGGCCGGCGCACGCCTATCTGACCGGCATTCCGCGGCCTGCTCGACGCCCGCGCCCGCTCGGTCACCGACGACATGAAGGCGGCGGCCGCGCACGGGCTCGCGTCGCTGATCGACGAGCGGGAGCTCGCCCCCGACTTCATCATCGCGTCGGTGTTCGACCGCCGGGTCGCGCCTGCGATCTCGCGCGCAGTGCAGCAGGCCGTCGAGCAGACCGGGCTCTCCCGGCTGGTCGATCCGGCTGACGAGTGACCCGGACCCTGGCTGACGAGTGACCCGGACACCGGCTGACGAGTGACCGGACAGAGGGAGGTGACACGCCTCCCTCGCGAGTTTCCGGGCATGCCCGCAGCGGCATAGCCTACTCTCCGCGCCGCCGGTTGACGGTAACGCTCGGCCGCCCGGAAATGCTCTCTCAAGAGGGAGCGCGACCACCTGCCGGGGGCACGGCCTGCGACGCCACGGCCGCCCGACCGGATTGAGGAGGATTCTTGCATGAGCACCCCCCAGCCTGTTTCGGCCACCTCCAGGGTCAGACTCCCGCAGCCCCCACTCGCCTTGTGGGGCTACGACCGCCGGTTCGTGGACGCCCGCCTGGCCGAGCTGGCCGAGCAGCTCGAGCAGGAGCGGCAGCGGCGCGCCCAGGCTGAGCGAGCACTGCAGCAGCTGCGGCTGGAACTCAAGGAAGACCGAGCGCAGGTACCAGCCTGGTTCACCAACGTCGGCACCGAGGTCGACCGTGTGCTGGAGGAGGCCGGGACGGCCGCTGCGAAGCTGCTCGCAGCGACCGGCCGGCGCGTCCAGGAGGCCATCGACCAGGCCGAGGCGCAGGCCGCCGATCGGCTGAAGGCGGCCGAGGAGCAGAAGGGCCAGCTGGAGCAGGCTGCCCGTGAGACGTTGGCGGACGCCCAGGCCGAGCGGGCCCGCATCGAGGCGGCGACGACCAAGGCGGCCGAGGAGAAGCGGGCGCAGGCCGACCGCGACGCCAGCGCGCTGCTGGCAAAGGCGAACGACGAGGCTCGACGCGCATTGGACCAGGCGGCCCGCGAGCGCCGGCTGCTCGAGGCTGAGAGCCAGCACTTGACGACGCTCCGCGAGGCCATGGTCCAGCAGCTCGTGAAGGTCTACGCGCCCCTCGGGCTCACCCTGGTCGACACCCGCGGCGAGCTCCAGCCACCTGCCCCGGACGGACTCCGAGCCGAGCCCGAGGAGCCGAACCCAGCGGCCACGGTGGAGGCCAGCGCCGACGACGGGAAGCAGCCGCTGTGGCGTGAGCTCTGGGCCGAGCGAGGTGGCGAAGCGTCGTAGGTGGTCGATCCAAACTCGTTTCCGCCTGTCCGTATCAGGCGGAACACCGCGGACCTCAGATGAGGTCGAGGTCCGGGGCGCCAGACGGTTGCTCCGCGAGACTGGCCGAGCGGACAGCCCGGCGTGAGGGAGGCCAAAGGTCGTGAACCCGACCGTGAGACCCTGGCGGTGTTTCACCCTGTGCTGGTCGTGCGGCGCAGAGGTCGGTCCCCGACGTGCCACCCGCACTGAGGTCGAACGTCCACTGCACTGGTCGTGCCCTGCGTGCGACGTCTCCTGGTCCGCCTACGCCGACCGCGTCGAGCTGCCGACGCAGGTGGCTGGGTCATGAAGGACCCGGCGCACTGCTTCTCGACCTGCTGGATGTGCGGGGCGGAGGCTGGTCCGCGTCGGGCGTCGCTGGCCTTCGCCCGCCGCGCGCAGCTCTGGCACTGCAACAGGTGCGATGTGGAGTGGACGTTGGCTCCTGATCGAGTTGAGTGCGCGAAGGGAACGGCCGCGTAACCCAGCGCTCCGCGAGGACGTGACACGAGGGGTCGCGGAGGTGGCCTGCTGCCGCTCAGGCTGCTGACGCCGGTGGCCGTGAGAGAATGCCGGCATGGCCACCAGGACACCGGGCAAGGCATCGACGGCGGTCTTCCTTGAGGTGGGCAAGAAGAAGGTCTTCGCCTGCGCGCTCGACTGGCCAGGCTGGAGCCGCTCCGGCAAGACCGAGGAGGAGGCGCTGGAGGCCCTGGCGGCGTACGCGCCTCGGTATGCAGTCGTCGCCAAGCAGGCCAAGGTCGCGTTCCCGGCCCGGGCAGGGGAGAACCTGAAGGTCGTCGAGCGGCTTCCCGGGTCGGCCACGACCGACTTCGGCGCGCCCGGGGAGGTCGCCGACGCCGACGCCAAGCGCGCGACCGGCGTCCAGGCCAAGCGGCTCACCGCGCTGGTGACGGCGTCGTGGGCGGTGCTCGACCGGGTCGCTGCCGGCGCGCCCGCCGAGCTGCGCAAGGGCCCCCGTGGGGGCGGGCGCGACCGGGACAAGATGGTCGACCACGTCCTCGGCGCGGAGACGGCCTACGCCCGCAAGCTCGGCGTCAAGCACCGACAGCCGGCCATCGACGACGCGGCCGCCATCGCCGCACTGCGCGACGACATCGTCGCTGTGCTGCGCGCGCCATCGGACGGTTCGCCGCCGGTGCCGAAGGGCTGGCCGCCGCGCTACGCCGCCCGCCGCATCGCTTGGCACGTCCTCGACCACGCCTGGGAGATGGAGGACCGTAGCGACCCCGGCGGCTGACGGTGTGGTGTCGATGGAGAGCAGCGCTACGCCGGCCGGTGGCAGACGGCCTCGATGGTGTTGCCGTCCGGGTCGAAGACGAAGGCGCCGTAGTAGTGACTGTGATCGTGCGGGCAGCGGTCTTGAAAGCACGTAGCGGTCCCGGACCCGCTCGTCCTTTGGGGCCGTGCTACGGTAGGTGTCACAGCCGATCATCGGGCCGCACGGTGGTCGCATCGGAGGAGCTTAGGATGGCGGCGCTCGGCCGTCTACCGCGCACGCGGACCCTGGTGGTCGCGGGGGGCGTCCTCGTGCTTCTGTGGGTGCCTGGCGCCCTCGCCCGGCTCTACACCGACCTGCTGTGGTACCGCGAGGTCGGCAAGACCCAGGTGTTCTGGGGTGTGCTCGAGGCTCGGGTTGCCCTCGCCCTGACGGCCGGAGTCGGCACGGGGGCGTTCGCTGCGGCGAACCTGTGGGTCGCCGAGCGGCTCGCCAGGCGCACCTGGCAGCAGGGCGCCGGGTGGCAGGACCCGCCCGACCGCTGGCAGGGGATGCTCGCCCCGCACCTGCGGCGCCTCGAGGCCGGTGCCGTGGCCGTCCTCGCGCTCGGGGCCGGGCTGGACGCAGCCGGCCGCTGGCAGACCTTGCTGCTGTGGCGCAACCGGGTGCCGTTCGGGGACGCCGACGCCCAGTTCCACCGTGACATCGGCTTCTACGTGTTCACGCTGCCGCTGCAGCGCATGGTGTTCGGGTGGCTGTTGTTCACCCTTGTAGCCGCGCTCCTGGCCGCGGGCGCGGCGTACTACCTGCTGGGCAGGATCCGGCCCCGGCTGGCAGGACGGCGGGTCGCACCCGAGGCCCGCGCCCACCTGTCGGTCCTGCTCGGCGTGGTCCTGCTGCTGAAGGCCTGGGGCTATCGGCTGGACCAGTTCTCGCTGGTGTTCTCGCCCCGTGGGGTGGTGACCGGCGCCTCCTACACCGACGTCCACGCCCAGCTCCCCGCGCTGCGCCTGATGGTGCTGCTCGCCCCGGTGTGCGCCCTGCTGGTCATCGCCGCCGCCCGCTCGCAGAGGTTCCTGCTGGCGGCCAGCGGCCTGGTGCTGTTCGGGCTGTCGTCGATCCTGGTCGGCGGCGTCTACCCCAGCTTCGTGCAGCGCTTCCAGGTCGCCCCTCAGGAGCTGCAGCGGGAGCTCCCCTACATCCAGCGCAACATCGACGCGACGCAGAAGGCGTTCGGGCTCGACCGGGTGGAGACGACCGGGTTCCCTGCCGCCGAGCGCCTCCCGGCGGCCACGCTGAGCGCCAACCAGGTCACGGTGGGCAACATCCGCTTGTGGGAAGCCAGCGTGCTCAAGATCGGCATCCAGAACCTGCAGGCGATCGGACAGTACTACGAGTTCAGCGATGTCGACGTCGACCGCTACCCGATCGAGGGCACGCCGCGGCAGGTGATGATCTCGGCCCGCGAGGCGGACCCACGGAACCTCGACCCGTCCGCCCAGACCTGGCAGAACCTCCACCTCGCCTACACCCACGGCTACGGAGTCGTGGCCGCTCAGGTCAACACCGCGGAGGCGACGGGGCGGCCCGCGTTCGTGGTGAGCGGCTTCGACCAGCCCGGGGCGGCCATCCCCATCCGGCAGCCGCGCATCTACTACGGGGAGCCGCCCCCGGACACCCCCGCGTACGTCGCTGCCGCAACCCGGCAGCCCGAGGTGGACGCACCCGCGCCCGGCGGCGAGCCGCAGGCGTCGTTCCGCTACGACGGGCGTGGAGGGGTCTCGCTCGGCGGGCTGCTGCGCCGGGTCGCCTTCGCCGTCCGCTTTCGCGACGTCAACCTGCTGATCTCCAGCAACCTCACTCCCGGATCGCGGATCGTCTTCTACCGCGACATCCGCGACCGGGTCGAGAAGGCAGCGCCGTTCCTGCAGTGGGATGGTGACCCCTACGTGGCGGTGGTCGGCGGCCGCATCGTGTTCATCCGCGACGGCTACACCACCACCGACGCCTACCCCTACGCCGAGCGGATCCAGACGGAGGCGGCCGCCCGCCACAACACCCCCGGGGACCGGGGTGTGCGCGGGCGGGCCAGCTACATCCGCAACTCGGTCAAGGCGGTGGTGGACGCCTACGACGGCACGGTGACGCTGTACGCCTTCGACGAGACCGACCCGCTGCTGCGGGCATGGCGCCGGGCGTTCCCAGGCCTGTTCGCAGCCCGGGCGGCGATCCCTCCCGACCTGCAGGCCCACCTGCGCTACCCGGAGGACCTGTTCTCCATCCAGGCCAACCGCTACGCCTCCTACCACATCGGCACGGCCAAGGACTTCTACTCCAAGCAGGACTTCTGGGCCCTGCCGGAGGACCGCTCCGGGCAGATCCGCCAGAGCCAGGGCGCCGCCCCGCTCACGGTCGGCGACGAGCAGCGGGCGCGGATGCGGCCCTACTATCTGCTGGCCAGGCTGCCGGGCGAGACCCGCGAGCACTTCGTGCTGGTGCTGCCGTTCACCCCCAACAACAAGCAGAACATGGTCGCCTACATGGCGGCCCGGTCCGACCCGGACGGCTACGGCACGATCACCCTGTTCAACCTGCCCCGCTCCCGCACGGTGTTCGGGCCAACCCAGGTGAACGCCCAGATCCTGGCCGACCCGGACGTGGCCAAGGAACTGACCCTGTTCAACCAGCAGGGCTCCACCGTCACCCTCGGCAACCTGCTCACCGTCCCGATCGGAGATTCGCTGCTGTACGTGCAGCCCATCTTCATCCAGGCCAGCCAGGGCGCCATCCCCGAGCTGCGGCGGGTCGCAGCCTTCCTGAACAACCAGCTCGGCTGGACCGCGACCCTGGACGGCTCGATCGCGCAGGCGCTCGGCGAGGCGCCCGCCCAGGCGGGCGGCGGCACCGGTCCGACCGCGCCGGTGGCGAGGTCCCCGCTCGCCCGGATCCTCGATCAGCAGGCCAAGGCGTTCCGCGAGGCCCAGGAGGCGCTTGAGCGCAAGGACCTCGGCGCCTACCAGCGGGCCATCGACCGGCTCGGCGAGCTGATCCGCCAGGCCCAGCAGGCCGCCGGGACCACCCCCACGTCCACCACCCCTGCCGGGGGCCGCTGAGCGCAGCTCGACCGCCGGGACGAGTCGACCTGGCCTGCCCCACCGGCCACAGGACGAGTCGACGGGGCCATGCCCTCCGGCCAAGGGAGTGGCGACCCGCTGAGGAGCTGACGAGTTGGCGATGAGCGACCTGGATTCACGCAGCAAACCTGACGACCCAGGATGCAACCGAGCTCGTTCCCCGAAAGGGTCAGCCACCACGAGCCAGGCGGCGCGACCGGCGGAAGGCCCGGACGATCCAGCCCACGGTCAGGACGGCGACCATGCCGACGAGCTGGCCGCGGAACACCACCCGGCTCAGGTCGAAGGCCGGCTGCCAGCTGACCATGCCGTCCTTGATCACGTACGCCCCCACCGGCCGGGCGACCAGCCCGACCCCGCCGCCCTCGCCCTCGCCGGCCTCCGGCGGCGCGGACGACCCGCGGCCGAGGCCACCGCCGGCTCGGACCTCGGCGGCTGGGATGATCGTGACGCCGTCGCGCTCGTAGGGCTCGCCGTAGACCTTGTGGACACTCGCGTTGTCGGTCAGATGGGCCAGCAGGTCGGCGGTGCTCACCATGGTCGCCTCCATTGCGATCGGGTGCCTCAGCGACCAGTGTGCCCCTCCTCGGTCCTGCCGCCACAGCTCGGCGGCCACGAGGCCCTACCCCGGCCCATCCCTGGCACCCGGCGGGAGCGACGGCCGGCAGGGCCCTCAGGAATAGTCCCGCTCGTCGTAGTTCCCCAGGTTGAGCATCCGCCGGATCCTGCCGCCGGCTTCGGACCCGTCGTGCTGGGCCGCCTTCGGCCTGTCCTACCGCAATGTCGGGGAGCTGCTCATCGAGCGCGGTGTCGTGGAGAGCGGGTCGCGTGGACCTGTATGACAGGATTGGCGACAGCCCCTCGTGGGCGATGCGGAGAAACCGAACAAGAGGAGCGTTCATGGCAGGCGACGACTTCCCGGCCCCGAGCGAGGGGTTCGTGCTCACCCACTTCATCGTCGCCGAGGACGTCGCGCGCTCGCGCGACTTCTACACCGGCGTGCTCGGCGGCACGGTGGTGATGGACGGCGCGCCGACCATCATCAAGCTGGCCAACAGCTGGGTGATCATCAACGTGGGCGGTGGGCCGACCGACGACAAGCCCGAGGTGGTGCTCGCGCCGCCGAGCGATCCCAACCGCGTCAGCGCCTTCCTCAACCTCCGCGTGGCCGACATCCAGGCCGCGTACCAGGAGTGGAGCTCCAGGGGCGCCGAGTTCCTCACCCCGCCCAAGGACCACGGCGCCGAGATCCGCTGCTACATGCGCGACCCCGACGGCCACCTGATCGAGGTCGGCCAGGCGACCGGCGCGCTCGGTGAACGGTAACAGCACCCGCAACCTGGGAGGTCAGACAGCAGCTGGAGCTCGCAGCACACCGTGAGGCGCATCCGGGGTCAGGCGCGCCGATGGTCAGGCGCACCGACGTGGGTGCCGCGCGCCTCGACGCCAATGGCGACGAGATCGGCCTCGGCGAGGATCGGTGCACGCGGCTGAGGTGGCGCTGGCGGCGGGCCACCCAGACGACGCCGCGCGGGCGGGCTGAGTCTCCAAGCTGACTGCGCGTCGCGGTTCCTGGGGCTGGGACGGGTGGTGGGTGACCCAGTAGCGTGACCGCCTGCTGGGCGCGCCTGCGCGGGTCGGCAGCGCGGTCGATCATGAGCGAGGCGACGTTCGAAACCCCGACAGGACGGTGTCGCCGCGGGACGCGACGCTCTGTGTGCCAACGCATCCGACACAGAAAGGCACGCACATGGGAGCACCAGTGGTGTGGTTCGAGATCGCCGGTCGCGACCTCGACGCGCTCACGCGCTTCTACGGCGACCTGCTCGGCTGGAAGGTCGACGCCGACAACCCGCAGCGCTACGGCATGGTCGACACCGGTGCCGAGGGCGGCATCCCGGGCGGCATCTACGCGCCCGGCGACCAGGTCGGCGAGTACGTCTCGTTCTATGCGGCGGTCCAGGGCCTCGAGTCGCAGCTGGAGCGCGCCGAGCGGCTGGGCGGCAAGGTGGTGCAGCCGCCGACGCCGATCTCGGAGACCGCACGGGTCGCGATGCTGCTGGACCCTGAGGGGCACCGCATCGGGTTGCTCGAGCAGTCCTGAGCGTCGGGGGGCTGCGCGCCGCTGCCCGCCGGCGCTCGACGGCAGCCCCCCGCGCTCGCCGCGTGCTGATGATCGGTGCGCGGCGGCTCAGCCCACGATCGCCGGGTGCCACGACTGCTCGGGCAGGCAGCTGCCGTCGAGCGCCGGCGGCTCGCGCGCGGGCGCGCGCTCCGCGGTCACTTCGACCATGCCGATCCGGTCCAGGCGGAACACGCGCACGCCGCTGCGCAGACGACACCACCCCACCAGGTACCAGTCGCGCTCGGCGCCGATGAAGCCCAGCGGCTCGACCAGTCGCGCCGCAGTGCTGTGGCCATGCTTGTCGCGGTAGTCCAGGCAGAGCACGCGTCGCTCGAGCACCCCCTGCTCGACAGCGCGCAGCACCGGGGTGGCGGACAGCTCGCGCTTGGCGTGCAGCAGGTGGATCCGGGCGAGCAGGTCGGCCGCGCTCGTGCGCCCAGCCGCCGACATCGCGGTCACGACCTTGTGCAGTGCCGTGCGAGCGGCGCCGTCAAACGGCATCGGACCGCTGCGGGCCAGCGCCAGCGCGATCGCCGCGGCCTCGCTGGCGGTGAAGTTCAGGGGCGGCAAGGTATGGGCGGGGTCGATGGTGTAGCCCCCGCCGGGGCCGGGGGTCGCCCAGATCGGCACGCCGGCCTGGAGCAGCGCCAAGATGTCGCGCTCGATCGTGCGGACGCTGACCTCGAAGCGCTCGGCGAGCCGGCGGGCGCTGCGCGCCAGCGGCGCGGCCGCGCGCAGCTCCTCGACCAGGGCGTACAGGCGGTCGGTACGGTTCATCGTCCGGCCACCCTATCGCGGGGATGCGACAGGTTGCGCCGGCTGCCCTGGTTCGCCCGGCCGCGTCAGATGCTCGAGGTCAGCGGCCTGGGCGTGGCCGCAGGCGGGTCCGTTCTTGCACGGCCGTGACCCGGCTGGAACCGGGACGGCCAGCCGAGTTCAGCTTCCCGGACGGTCGGCTGCCGGCCCCACCGCCCCACGTCGTGGATGGCGCGCCGCTGCAGGCCAGGAGCCGTGCGCTGGAGGGAAACCAGATGATGCTCAGGACCCAGACTGACCGCGCCGCCCAATCCCGAACAGGCCGTCAAGGCGAGGGCGAGGGCGGGGGCAGAACCGAAGTCGGCTCTCTTCTCCCCCTCGAGAACTCATCCAGCAGCGCACTGAAGGCGCTCGACAGCGCCGCGCACGCGTGCGCGTAGGCGACCCGAGGATCGGCCTGGGGGAGGTGGCCGTACTGATCCCTGGGTATCAGGGATTCCATGGCGTTACCCGCTCCTACCTGGACGTCCCTCAGGGCTGCGTCTGCCTGCTGAGCCCAGCCGATGGCCGCCTGGCGAAGCTGCTCGAGCTCGTTCATGGGCTTGCCTCCTTACGGATGCGGGTTCTTCGCCCCCTCGCCATCTTCGCTGTCGGCCTGGCCGTGAACTAGGACCTTGAGGCGAGGCGTCTTGGGCTTCCGCCAGGCAGCCACTCCGCCGCCAGGTCTCATGTCCAGCGATGGGCCGGGACGAGGCGAACTCGGCCAGGCTGCACCAGGCCCGGGAGGCATTCGCATGCGAGCTGGACGCCACCGGCGACCTGATCGATTACGACCGGCGGCGCGACGCCCTCAAAGCCTGGTCCATCCCCATCGACGAGTGGCGCGGGCTGACCGTCATCGACGCGCTGATGCGGATGGGCCTGGTGGTGGGGATCCTCGGCCTGGGGATCGTGGCCCTGCGCATCGTGACGGAGCGCCGGCACATGATCGGCATCCTCCGGGCGATCGGGTACAAGCGCCGGAGCGTGATCCTCGCGCTGCTGACCGAGTCCGCGGTCACCGCAACCATCGGGACGGCGGTGGGCATCGTCGCGGGGGTCACGATGGGGTACCTGTTCTACCGCCAGAGCGACTCCCAGCCCGGGTTCGGCATCGACCTGGCCAGCATCGGGAGCGTCCTGGGGCTGATCTACCTGGCGGTGCTGCTGGTGACCCTCGGCCCGGCGTGGCGAGCCTCGCGCCCGCCCCCAGCCGACGCTGTCCGGCACACGGAATAGGCGGTCAGCCCGGGGGCGGCTGATTGCCACCTCCTTCATGGTGATCCGGCCGGAGCGCAACCGCGGCCACCGGCCGAGCTGACGTCCCGTTCGCGGCTGGCCAGCACCCGAAGAACCGGGGCAACCTCAGTTTCACAACACTGTGGGAGCGGACCGCGAGGTTGCCGTCGGCTGTGAAGCCGCTCGGGATGCGCCCGCACCGCTGTGGTCTTGGGAGATACTGCCGGAAGGCCGCAGCCACAGCGACACCTGGGTCGGCTGCATCGTCTGCTCGACCACCGCCAGCAGCTCCGCGGTCAGCGTGTCCAGGTCGACCTCCTGGCGCAGCCGGGCGCTGAACGCCGCGATCGTCTGCGCGGCGTCGTAGCGGCGCCGGTTGAAACGCCGGTCGACCGCCCGCTGGACGCGGCGGCGGACCGGCTGGAACACCGCGGCCACCGCCAGGGTCGCGCCGGCAACCACCAGGCTCGACTGCCTGCCCAGGAGCTGACCGAGCCCCAGGACCAGCCCGGCGTAGCCGCCACCCAGCAGGACCGTGAGCAGCCCGTAGGCGAGCGCGCGGCTGATGATGCGGTCCAGGTCATACAGCCGGTA
>DASYUT010000267.1 GCA_036000965.1 Actinomycetes bacterium | reverse complement strand
CACCCATTGGCTAGGGCGTGCGGTGTCGATCCTTGCCGGTCCGGTACTGCTCCACAGCCCGGCCTACACGAACGAACTGCTGGACGAGATCGAGGAGTCCCGCACCGTCTTCCGGATCACCAACATCGCCGGGATCGTCCTGATGGCAGCGGCGCTCGTCGGGTTGCTTCTGGAGGGGGTCTAGCGGCGCCGCGTCGGCATCAAACACGAAGGGGGTCGGAACGATGTCTGCAGACGATGTCGTCCAACGCATCGGTGGGTCCATGGGCCGAAGGAGGTTCCTCTCGCGCGTCGGCGCGGCCACCCTGTCGGCGGCCTTCGTCGTCCTCGGACTTGCCGACCCAGCCGCGGCCACCATCACGGTGGCGTGCTGCCACCTGTGCCGCTCGCCGGGATCGACGTGTTGCGGCGCACGTCCGGCGGTCTGCACCTGGTCCTGGACCTGCTGTTATACGTCAGGGGCTCGCGTCACCCTCTACCGGTGCATCGAGTGCTACTGCAACAGCGGATCCGACTGCGACTCGGACTGCACCGGCGTGACCAGCTCGCGCATCGTCAACCTCGGCGACTGCTAGGCGACGACCTACGAGCCGTCGATGCTCCATTCAGCCGGGCTAGGATCAATGCCATCCGGTTAGCTGGATTTGCGAGTACAAACTCCCTGGTCAGCACGGTCAAATCAGGCCAGAAGGACCCTTAACCGGATGGCATTGGGGCTAGGATCTACTCCTCAACGACACGGTACAGCTCCTCCAATGAATCTTGGAGGGCGACGAGCGTCTCTTGCTGGAAGACATGCCGCTGGAAGACATGCCGGCGTTCGGTTTCCCTGGCTTGCCGCTCTCGCTTCACCTGCCAGGTCGAGTTGACCCGTGCTCCGAGCAGGGCGGCCCCGGCTGCGAGCGACGCGATCACAACTGGGCCTCGAACGCGGTTACCCTCATGTGCCTCTGCTTTCGGTTGCCACGGCGAAAAGCATGGCCGGACGACCGGACCTCCAGCGGGCCGGCGCCGCCACGCCAAACGCCCTCAGTTGACCAGATTGTGAGACGTAGGCAGACTCCGGCCATGCCAATCGACATCCCGAGCGCAGAGGTCCTCGCGGCGTGGTGGGACAGGACAGTCTGACAGGGACAGTCGCTGGCGCAACGCGGTCCAGAAGGCCGCCGATGGCTGGAAGGTGTACAGCGCACATACGAGGGTGTCCGGCCGGGTGGGGGAGTGGCGTCGTCGCGTTGCTGCTGGTCACGGTGCTGCTCTGTGGCGTCATGCAGCGCGTTTCTCGTCTCGGCCTTGCCGAAAGCCGCCCGAAGCGGCGGTAGGAGTGATGGCTCGAAGAAGGAGGCGCAAGCGCGCTGTACACGTTCCAAATCTTCCTAGAGGTCATACTGGCGCAGATGAGGGTCCGCGGATCACTTGCGGGGCCCGGTCAATCACGTGATGAATTGGTGTAAGGCCCATAGCAGACGACGGACCCCAGACACCGGGCGGCCAGGAACGCCATTCGAGCATCGCCGCCCGCACTGCTTCCGGAACACTCACACGTTTGGACATCCAGGTGGAATACATCCGGCCGGCGATGGTTGCAGCGGTGTGGTGTGGTCTGGGATGGCCCACAGACGTAGCTGTTCAGCCAGAGGTCAGAGGCATGATTGGGACACATTCACACCTCCCGACTCCGGCTTCGGATGTGGCGAAACCATGACATATCAGCCGCTCAGACTGATCGGACGGTCGGATCGGCCCACGAACCGGTCTTGTGAATCCGCAGGTCACAGCCTCGTGGAACCAGGTCAGGTCATAGCGAGGTTTCTCGAGCACGACTGCCAGCGTGGGCGGCCCGGTCGCGCGGTCGTGGTGGGGGCGTGCCTTGGCGCCGAACAGCGTCCGTAGGATCGGCACGTCCAGCCGGGAGCGGGTTCGGTCGACGACGGCGTTGAAGACGCGGTCCATCTGGCCGCCGACCTTGAACAACAGGTTGCGGCTGTACTCGGCCTGGTAGACCGAGTAGGCGTAGCGGAAGCCGCTGCGGGCCTGCTCGTCGGCGTCCAGGCCAAGCACCCACGCGATCCCGGGTGCGGTCATCAGCAGGGGCGCGTCGGCGTGGTCGGCGCCGAGCCGGCGCAGCTCGCGTTCGCAGGCGTCGACCCGCTCGTCGAGCTCGTCGAGCAGTTGCAGGCTGGCGGTCATGGAGCCTGCCCACGGCTCAAGGCAGCGCCAGCCTGTCCAGCAGCGCTCGGCCGCCGACGCCGAACAGGTCCGAGGTCAGGCAGGGCCGCCCGAACACGAGCACGGTGGCGTGCACCCGGTTCTTCAACGCGACCCGGTGGCGCACCAGGTGCAACCGCCAGCGAGCCCGTTCCCGCTCGGCCCGCACCTCTGGGGCGGGCAGCCAGATCTCGGGGACCAAGGCCCAGCGCGACAACTCGGGGGAGCACCCGCGCGTCGATCCGGTCGGTCCTGCACGCCAGCGGCGCCAGCCCCTTGACCTTCTGCGCGTCGGCGATCAGCACCTCCCACCCCGCCAGCTCAAGCTGGTCATGCACGAACCGGGCGCCGTTCATCGACCAGGTCGCGGCCTGGACCGGCTGACCGGACTTCCCAAGCGAGCGGGCCAACCCACCCAACCCATCGGCGTCTGGTGCCACCGCGGTGGCCTCCACCAGCGCACCTCCTTCGTCCATCAGGTGCACGTCCAAGCGGTGACGCGACAGATCTCACCCTGCGTGCAACCTTGTCACCGGCCTCCTCGTGGCGACGTTCCTTGGTGACAACCCGGAGGTTGCCACCAAGGAGGCCCCTCTTCATGGCATTCAGTGACTGTCGAGCGCTTCTGCCGGAGTCAGCGGCTGTGTGTCCGCCAGCGCCTCGCACGGGACCCGCAGCAGGCGCCCGTGGTACGGCTTGCGCGAGCTATGCGCAACGAGTCGCTGGTGTAGCCGCTGGCCAGCTCCATCCTCGGCCGCCCTGGCAGCATGCGTTGGAAGTGCTCGGGTTCGCCGGGGCGTGCCCGGGTTGTGGGCGACGACAAGCAGCTCAACACGGTCGAGGGAGGGCAGTGACCAGATCCCGCGAGGCACCAGCCCGGCTGCGGGATCGAAGTGGACGTCGTGGCAGGCGGCCGACAGCGGGCAATCGTAGAGCCCGGCCCAGACCTCGGCGAGCGGGTCGGGGACGGGACGAGCGACCGGCAAGTCTCGGACCACTCAGGCCGCCCTGAGCGTGCCAGGATCACCGCTCGGACGGCCGCCGAGTCTCATCACGCCATCCATCACGGTTGCCCGTCGTTCCTTGTACGGCGCCTGCCGTGCGGCAGTTTGCTGGCGTGAATCGGTCGAGCATGCCGCGGATGGCTGGAAGGTGTACAGCGCACATGCGAGCGTGCCTGGCCCGCCGCGAGAGCGTCGCCGCCGCGTGATCGCTGGTCACGGCGGTGTGCTGGCGCGGCATGCTGTGGCTTTCGCCATCTCTGGTCCCGGCGGGGCCGTCTGGATGCTGGTTGGAGCCCTGCCTCGAAGAAGGAGGTCCAGGTGACCACCCGCTCCGGAGGTCCAGGTGACCACCCGCTCCGGAGGTCCGGGATGACTGCGCTCTCGGGAGTGGACGAGCGGGCAGCCGGCGGGCCGCGGACCGCCCGATGGTGTCGCCGACGGTGGGGGAACGGTATGGTGTCGTTGATGCCGGCAACCGGCCCGGTACGGACGACGGCGACCCGCCGGCGTCGGACCCGGACCCGCCGGGAGCGCCCCGGGGATGCCGCCCAGGCGGCTCCGCCTGGGCTGGCCCGTCCCGACCAAGACAAGGACCCGCCTATGCTCGTGACCGCGCGACTGCGCCCACCCGACCGCACCGTCGAGGTGCCGGACGCCCACCGCGTCGCCGACCTCCTGGCCCGTCTGGAGGTGCTGCCGACCACCGTGCTCGTGATCCGCGACGGCGCCCTGCTCACCAGCCAGGACGAGCTGCACGACGGCGACAAGGTGGAGGTCCGGTTCGCGATCTCGGGGGGGTCCGGCGCGGACGGGCGGGGGGACGGCTGAGGTGGCCATGCGCTGCAAGCGGTGCCGCGGGCCGATCGTCATCGAGATCCGCAGGCACAACGCCGCCTTCTGCCGGGACTGCTTCTTCCACTACGTCGGCCAGCAGGTCACCCGGGCGATCGCCAAGCACCGCATGCTCGCCCCCACCGACCGGGTCGTGGTCGCGGTCTCCGGGGGCAAGGACTCGCTGGCCCTGTGGGACCTGCTGCTCGAGCTCGGCTACCAGGCCGACGGGCTCTACCTCGGCCTCGGGATCGGCGGGTACTCCGAGCGCTCCAAGGAGATCTGCCGCGACTTCGCCGCCGCCCGGGGTGCCAGGCTGGTCGTGCACGACCTGGCCGTCGAGCAGGGGTACACGATCCCGCAGGCGGCCGGGAAGCACGGCCGCTCGTCCTGCGGCGTGTGCGGCCTGTCCAAGCGGTACGTGTTCAACCGGGCCGCCCTGGAGGGCGGCTACGACGTGGTCGCCACCGGCCACAACCTCGACGACGAGGCGGCCGTGCTGTTCGGCAACACCCTGCGCTGGGACACCGCGGCCATGGCACGCCAGTTCCCGGTGCTCGAGGCGACGCGGCCGGGCCTGGTCAAGAAGGTGAAGCCGCTCTACCGGGTGGCTGAGCGCGAGACCGCGGCCTACTGCGTGCTGAAGGGCATCGACTACGTGGTCGAGGAGTGCCCGCTGGTGGCCGGCAACACCCAGATGCGGTTCAAGGAGACGCTGAACCAGATGGAGGAGGCGTCGCCCGGCACCAAGCACAACTTCCTGTTCGGCTACCTCGACAGGGCGGCCGAGCTGCTGCGGGTGGCCGACGACGCCGACCTCGCCGAGTGCTCGCGCTGCGGCATGGTCACGGTCGCGCCCGAGGACCCGGCCGAGGAGGCGGTCTGCGCCTTCTGCCGCAGCCGGGCCCGCCTGGTCGGCGAGGCGGCCCTCGCCGGGACGGCCCTACCCCTCGCCGGGACGGCCCTGCCCCTCGTGGAGCGGGAGGAGGCGGCCGCCCGGTGAGGCCGCCGCAGGGGTCCGGGGAACCTCGAGGGGGTGCCCCGGTCAGACCGGAGGGGTCCGGGGAGCCCCGAGGGGGGGCCCCGGCCAGACCGCTCGAGGCGGGGGAGCGGGTGCTGCTGCAGGACGGCAAGGGGCGGCGCTACCTGGTGACGCTCGAGCGGGGCGCGACCTTCCACACCCATCGGGGGCGGCTCGCCCACGACCAGCTCATCGGCGCCCCCGAGGGCGAGGTGGTGCGCACCGACCTCGGCCAGCGCCTGCTGGTGGTGCGCCCGACCCTGGCCGACTGGCTGGTCAAGATGCCCCGCGGCGCCCAGGTGATCTACCCCAGGGTGCTCGCCCTCATGGTGATGGCGGCCGACGTGCGGCCCGGCCTGACCGTGGTCGAGGCCGGCACCGGCTCGGGCGCGCTGTCCACCGCGCTGCTCCAGGCCCTCGGCACGGAGGGACGGCTGGTGTCGTTCGAGCTCC
This sequence comes from Actinomycetes bacterium, assembly GCA_036000965.1. NCBI lineage: Bacteria > Bacillati > Actinomycetota > Actinomycetes > Actinomycetes bacterium. The sequence goes on along the minus strand of DASYUT010000267.1, from coordinate 46,052 downwards.
GCCCCGACTTCGCCGCCCAGGCCAGGCGGAACGTGGAGGCGTGGTTCGGCAAGCCGCCCGAGCGCTGGGACCTGCGGGAGGGTGACGTCGTGGACGGCATCGGCCAGGTGGGACCGGTCGACCGGGTCTGCCTCGACCTGCTGGAGCCCTGGCTGGTGGTGCCGGGCGCGGCCGAGGTGCTCGTCCCCGGCGGGGTCCTGGTCGCCTTCGTGGCGACCATCCCGCAGGTGATGCGCCTGGTCGAGGCATTGGACGGGTCGGGCCGGTTCGGCCTCACCGAGACCTCCGAGGCCATTCTGCGTCCCTGGCACGTCGACGGGCTGGCCGTGCGGCCCGAGCACCGCATGGTCGGCCACACCGGCTTCCTCGTGTCGAGCCGCCGGCTGGCCGCGCCATGGCCCGCACCCGGCCCGGTCCGCTGACCTGCCCGGCGAACTCGCCAGGGTTTGTGGCCGCCGTCGCTTGGATAGGCCCGGGGCGGAGGTGATGCCTTCCATGGGCACCGACGACAAGCTTCGCAACCAGGCGCAGGACCTCAAGGGCAAGGCCAAGGAGGCCTGGGGCGACGCCACCGACGACGAGCGCCTCGAGGCCGAGGGCCAGTCCGACCAGGCCAAGTCGGACCTCAAGCAGGCTGGCGAGAAGGTGAAGGACGCCTTCAGGTAGCCGACCAGGCCACACCGAACCCGGACCGGGCCGCGTACCGCGCGGCCCGGTCCGCTGCCGTTCGGGGCGGGGTGCAAGGGCCGGTCCGCTGCCGTTCGGGGCGGAGCGCAGGGGCTGGCCATGTCGCCGAGGACGGGTAGCATGGCGGTGGGCCCGCGTCGTTGCCCCACGAGTCGGCGCCTCCGACCGTGGCAACCGCTTCGGCCACGGCCCCAGAGGGCCGGATTGGGTTGACCCAAGAGGGCTGGATGGGTTGACCACAAGCGCGACGGCGGAAAGGCCGATAGGGTTTGGACAGCTCTACCTAGTCCCTGCACGAGACCCGTCGATACCTGCTCATCTGCCACCGCCGAAGGGGGACGCAACGTGAAAGACGCCGATCGCCCGAGGCCGCCACGATCCCGCCGGGAGCCTCCCGAGCCAGCCGCCGACCCGGCGATCGAGGCGAGCGAGCTCCAGCGCCAGATCCAGTTCCTCGAGGAGGAGACGGCGTTGCTCCGCCGCCGGCTGCACGACTCCCCGCGGCAGGTCCGCGTGCTCGAGGAGCGCCTGCTGGAGACCAAGGGGCAGCTCGCCCAGGCCCTCTCCCAGAACGAGCGGCTGGCGGCCACCCTGCGGGAGGCGCGCGACCAGATCGTCGCGCTCAAGGAGGAGGTCGAGAAGCTCACGGCGCCGCCGTCCGGCTTCGGGGTGTTCCTCGGGGTCAACGACGACGGCACCATCAACATCTCGACCGGCGGGCGCAAGCTCCGCGTCAACGTGCACCCCGACATCGACCCCAAGTCGCTGCAGCTCGGGCAGGAGCTGATGCTCAACGAGGCGCTCAACGTGGTCGAGGCGTGCGCCTACGAGGTCCAGGGCGAGGTCGTCAGCCTCAAGGAGATGCTCGGCCCCGACCGGGCGCTGGTGATCGGCAACGCCGACGAGGAGCGCGTCGTCCAGATCGGCGAGCCGCTGCGCAACCGCCACCTGCGCGCGGGCGACTCGCTGCTGCTCGACACGCGCTCGGGCTTCGTCCTCGAGCACCTGCCCAAGCCCGAGGTGGAGGAGCTGATCCTCGAGGAGGTCCCCGACATCTCCTACCAGGACATCGGCGGGCTCGCCAACCAGATCGACCAGATCCGCGACGCCGTCGAGCTGCCGTTCCTCCACGCCGACCTGTTCGCCGAGCACCAGCTCAAGCCGCCCAAGGGCATCCTGCTCTACGGGCCGCCCGGGTGCGGCAAGACGCTGATCGCCAAGGCGGTGGCCAACTCGCTGGCCAAGAAGGTGGCCGAGATCACCGGCCAGCAGGCCGGGCGCAGCTACTTCCTCAACATCAAGGGCCCGGAGCTGCTCAACAAGTACGTCGGCGAGACCGAGCGGCAGATCCGGCTCATCTTCCAGCGGGCCAAGGAGAAGTCCAACGAGGGCGTGCCCGTGATCGTGTTCTTCGACGAGATGGACTCGATCTTCCGCACCCGCGGGTCGGGGGTCTCCTCCGACGTGGAGAACACCATCGTGCCCCAGCTCCTCAGCGAGATCGACGGCGTCGAGCAGCTCAAGAACGTCATCGTGATCGGCGCCTCCAACCGCGAGGACATGATCGACCCGGCGATCCTGCGCCCGGGCCGGCTCGACGTGAAGATCAAGATCGAGCGCCCGGACGCCACCGCCGCCAAGGACATCTTCTCCAAGTACCTGCTTGCCTCCCTGCCGCTGGCCACCGAGGTGCTCGACCTGGCCGGCGGCGCCCGCGACGAAGCCCTGACCAAGATGATCGGCGAGACCGTCGAGCGGATGTACTCCGACGCTCTGGAGAACCGCTTCCTCGAGGTCACCTACGCCAACGGCGACAAGGAGGTCCTGTACTTCAAGGACTTCAACTCGGGCGCGATGATCGAGAACATCGTCTCCCGGGCCAAGAAGATGGCGATCAAGCGGTTCCTGGAGACCGGCAAGAAGGGCATCAAGCCGCTCGACCTGTTCGTGGCCGTGGCCGACGAGTTCAAGGAGAACGAGGACCTGCCCAACACCACCAACCCCGACGACTGGGCGCGCATCTCCGGGAAGAAGGGCGAGCGCATCGTGTATGTGCGCACCCTCATCGGTGGTAGCTCCAAGGACCTCGGGCGCGCGATCGAGCAGGTCAACACCGGGCAGTACCTGTAGGCAGGGGGACGGATGGCCATCACCAAGGTCATGGGGATCGAGACCGAGTACGGCATCACGGTTCCAGGCTCGCCCGACTCCAACCCCGTCCTCGCCTCCAGCCTGCTCGTGAACGCGTTCTCCGGGCGGGGCCGCAAGGTACGCTGGGACTACGAGGAGGAGTCGCCCCTGCGCGACGCGCGCGGCTTCGAGGCCGCGCGCGAGCCCGAGGCGCCCACCGACGACGACCTCGGCCTGGCCAACGTCATCCTCACCAACGGCGCGCGCTACTACGTCGACCACGCCCACCCGGAGTTCTCCTCCCCCGAGTGCCTGGACCCGCGTACGCTGGTCACCTACGACAAGGCGGGGGAGCGGATCCTGGCCGAGTCCGCCCGCCGGGCGGTCGAGCTCGCCCCCGGCGGCCGGCGCATCCAGATCTACAAGAACAACACCGACGGCAAGGGCACCTCCTACGGCACCCACGAGAACTTCCTGGTCGACCGGACCACCGCGTTCGCCCGCATCGTCAGGGACCTGACCGCCTTCCTGGTCACCCGCCAGGTCTTCGCCGGCGCCGGGAGCCTGGTCCGCGACCACCACGACGGCTCGGTCGGGTTCCAGATCGCCCAGCGCTCCCAGTTCTTCGAGGTCGAGGTCGGGCTGGAGACGACCCTCAAGCGCCCGATCATCAACACCCGGGACGAGCCCCACGCCGACCCCGAGCGCTACCGGCGCCTGCACGTGATCATCGGCGACGCGAACATGAACGAGGTGGCCACGTTCCTGAAGACCGGCGCGCTCGCGGTCGTGCTCAACATGATCGAGGACAACGCCACGCCCGGCGAGGAGTGGCAACTCGCCAACCCGGTCCAGGCCCTGCGCGCCATCGCCAGGGACCCGACCCTCAAGGAGACGGTCGAGCGCAAGGACGGCCACCACGTCACCCCGTGCGAGATCCAGTGGGCCTACCTGGATGCGGCCAAGTCCTACCTGAAGGACCGCGAGACCTCGCACTGGCAGCTCGAGGTGCTCGAGCGCTGGGAGGCGGTGCTGTCCCAGCTCGAGGACGACCCGCGGAAGGCCAGCCGCACGGTCGACTGGGTCACCAAGTACACGCTCATGCAGCAGATCGCCGACCGTGACGGGCTCGACTGGGACGACGCCAAGCTCGCCCTGGTGGATCTCCAGTACCACGACGTGCGCATGGACAAGGGCCTGTACTACCGGCTCGCCGCCGGTGGCCGGGTCGAGCGGCTGGTGGCCGAGCAGGAGATCGTCAAGGCCACCACCGAGCCGCCCGAGGACACCAGGGCGTACTTCCGCGGCCGCTGCCTGGCCAAGTACGCCCCCCAGATCGCCGCGGCGGGCTGGGACGCGATCATCTTCGACATCGGGCGGGAGACCCTGCAGCGGGTGCCGATGCTGGAGCCGACGCGGGGCACCGCGGCCCACACCGCGGCCGTCCTGGACGGCAGCCCGACAGCAGAGGACCTCATCCGCAACCTACAGGGATAGCCAGGGGTAGCGATCCACAACCGCTCCGAGTGGCCGCCGGTCCGGCAGGTGGCGTGTGAGACACTGGCCGGACAGCGAAGCCGAGGAGGAACCATGGCGAAGGACAGCGGCGGCGCCGAGCAGAAGCGCCGCGCCGCGGGCAAGCAGGACGCCGACACCGACGACGTCCAAGCGTCTGCCGACGTCACCGAGAAGGGCGAGGAGCTCAAGGAAGAACTGGACGCCCTCCTCGATGAAATTGACGACGTTCTAGAAGAAAATGCAGAAGAATTCGTGAAGCAATATGTGCAGAAAGGGGGCCAATGAAGCGGTGCCCCAATTGTAGCAAGAAGAAGCCTCCCGAAGAATTTCCCAGGAACAAAAACACTTATGAATCGGGTGAGGTCCGGGGCGTTCTCTGCTTCGGGTGCAACGGCGGCTTGGGACAGTTCAACGACAACCCCGAATGGCTGCCCGTGCCGTCGTTTACCTTAGCAGCCGCGACAGCCTGATCAACCTGACGAAGCTTACGAAGGGAGTCTGGTGAGGGACCCACTGAACGGCCCGGCGCTGTTCAGCCCGTCGTTCATCGACGCGTTGCGGTCGTACGCGCCCGAGCTGCTCGCGCCGCCGGCGCTCGGCGGGCCGCTGACGGAGGTGCCGCACGCGACCACGGTGGCCGCGCTCCGGTACACCGACGGGGTGGTCATCGGCGGGGACCGGCGCGCCACCGAGGGGCTCTCGATCGCCCAGCGCGACATCGAGAAGGTGTTCCCGGCCGACGACTACTCGGCGGTGGCGATCGCCGGGGCGGCCGGGCCCGCGATCGAGATGGTGCGCCTGTTCCAGACCGAGCTGGAGCACTACGAGAAGGTCGAGGGCCTGACCCTCTCGCTCGAGGGCAAGGCCAACAAGCTGGGCCAGATGGTGCGCACCAACCTGCCCCTGGCCATGCAGGGCCTGGTTGTCGTGCCCCTGTTCTCCGGCTACGACCAGCGCAAGGAGACCGGGCGGATCTTCCGCTACGACGTCACCGGCGGCCGCTACGAGGACACCGACTACCACGCCAACGGCTCGGGCGGCAAGGACGCACGCGGCAGTCTGAAGAAACGCTACCGCCACGACATGGACCGTGCCAGCGCCGTGGACGTGCTCGTCGAGGCGCTGTACGACGCGGCCGACGAGGACGCCGGCACCGGAGGCCCCGACCTGATCCGGGGGATCTTCCCGATCGTGGCCACGGTGACCGCCGAGGGGTACCAGCGCGTAAGCGACGACGATCTGCGGGCGGCGACCGAGCGGATCGTGGAAGCCCGTGGCCGAGGGGAGGGGTAGCACCAGATGAGCATGGGGTTCTACGTCTCGCCCGAGCAGCAGATGAAGGACAAGGCGGACTTCGCCCGCAAGGGCATCTCACGCGGGCGCCCGCTGGTGGTGCTGGAGTACGCGGGCGGCATCGTCTTCGTCGCCGAGAACCCGTCCAGCCACCTTCACAAGATCGCCGAGATCTACGACCGGATCGCCTTCGCCGCCGTGGGCAAGTTCTCAGAGCTCGAGAACCTGCGGGTCGCCGGCGTCCGCCTGGCCGACATCCGCGGCTACGCCTACGGCCGCGAGGACGTCACCTCGCGGGCCATCGCCAACTTCTACTCCCAGAACCTCGGCCAGATCTTCATCCAGGAGCCCAAGCCGTACGAGATCGAGCTGTGCGTGGCCGAGGTGGGCACCGAGGGCGCCGCCAACGCGCTCTACCACGTGCTCTACGACGGGACGGTGGTGGACCGCAAGGGCTTCCTGGCCATGGGCGGCCAGTCCGACGAGCTGAACGCGGAGCTGCAGCGGAGCTACAGCGAGGGCCTGGACCTTGGCGGCGCGACCGACCTGGCCGTGCGTACCCTGCGCGCCGCCACCCCGAGCGGCGACAGCACCGCTCGGCTCGAGGTCGCCGTGCTCGAGCGCGGCCGCCCGCGGCGGTCGTTCCGGCGCCTGTCGCAAGAGGAAGTCACCGCCCGGACGGGGACGGGCGCGCGCGCCGGCGCCGCGAACGGGGCCGGCCCGGAAACCGGAGCCGGAGCGGCCAAGGGCTCGACGTGATCGCGAGGCCGCCCCCGGAGACCGAGGGCACCGCGTGAGCGACGACGCCCCCGCTCCGCCTTCCTCCCCCGGGGTGCCTCCAGACGGGGACGAGCCGCCGCAGCCGGACCGGCCGGCCTGGCTGCCGCCACCTGGCCCGCCGCCCCCCGGCGCCCGGCCACAGTGGGGGTCGACCCCGCCTGCCGGCTCACAGCCCCCCGGCGCCCGGCCGCAGTGGGGGTCGCCCCAGCCGCCCCCGGGAACGCAGGGGTGGCCGGCTCGAGGATCCCCGGGCCCGCGAGGGCGGGAGCCTGGGCAGTGGCCGCCGGTGCCTGGGCAGTGGCCGCCGCCGGTGCCGCCGCCGTCCCCGCGGCGGGGCGCCCTGCTGCCCGCCGTGCTGGTCGTCGCGCTGCTGGCCGTGCTGGCCGCAGGGGGCGGCCTGTCCCTGGCCGCCCGCAGCCGGGACCGGAGCGCCGCGCCGGCCACGACGCCCGCCCCGCCGGCGTCGACCGCGCCGCCGGCGAGCGCCCCGCCGGCCAACGGCCAGGCGCGGGTCGCCATCGCGGGGGTCGAGCGCCGGGTGGAGCAGGTCCGGGGCCTGCGGTTCACCCGCGCGGTGCCGACCAAGATCCTGCCCCCGGCCAAGCTCGCCACCGAGCTGCTGCGCGCGATCGACGACGACACCGACGAGGCGGCCCTGACCCGGCAGGGTCGCGCCCTGGTGCTGCTGGGCGAGCTGCGTCCGGACACCAACCTGCCCAAGCTGATCCGCTCGGTCCAGGCCGAGACCGTGCTCGGCTTCTACGTCCCTGGCAAGCCGCCGGGCAAGGGGCGGCTGTACGTGCGCTCCAGCCAGGGGCTCGACCCGTACGCCGAGTTCGTGCTCTCCCACGAGCTGACCCATGCCGTCACCGACCAGCACTTCGACCTCACCCGATCGGACCGGCTCCAGGCCCAGGGCCGCGACGACGAGGTGGCCGCCTACAGCGCTCTGGCCGAGGGTGACGCGACCCTCACCATGCAGCGCTACCTCACCGAGGAGCTGACCACCGCCCAGCAGCTGGCGGTCGCCGCCACGGCGTCGCGGGAGCGCACCCCCAAGCTGGACGCGGCGCCCGCCGCGCTCCGGGAGTCGCTGCTGTTCCCGTACCAGACCGGGCTCTCGTTCGTCCACGCCCTGTACGACCGCGGCGGCTGGGCCGCGGTCAACCGCGCCTACACCGACCCGCCCACCTCGACCGAACAGGTCATGCACCCCGAGAAGTACCTCACGCGGGACCGGCCCCAGCCGGTTGCCGTGCCCGACCTCGCCCGTGCCCTCGGCGCCGGGTGGCGGCCGGCCGCCGAGGTCCAGTGGGGCGAGTTCGACACCCAGCTCGTGCTCGCCGGGGAGCTGCCGGTCACGGTGGCCGAGGCGGCCGCCGAGGGCTGGGACGGCGGGCGGCTGCGCACCTTCGAGCGCGGCGGGCGCACCGCCCTGGTGCTGCGCACGGTCTGGGACTCACCGGGCGAGGCGAGCGAGTTCTGCCGGGCCTCGGCCCGCTGGGCCACGGCCCGGTTCGGCCCGACCGTCGGCCCGGGCCGCTGGTCGGGCCACGGCCAGGAGCTTGCCCTGGCCTGCCGGGACACCCGCGCGACGTTGCTGTCGGCACCCGACCGCCCGACCCTCGTCAAGCTGTCGAGCGGCCTCGGCCGGCCCTGAGGCCGGCTGATGCGCCGGCTCCCCTTCCGCCGCCTGGCCACCCGGGCCACCCCCCTCCGGCGCCAGGCCCGCAGGGCCACCCCCCTCCGGCGCCAGACCACCAGAACCATCACCGTTCGCCGCCTGGCCACCGGGGCCACGGCTGGGCTGATGCTCGCCGGCCTGCTCGGGGCGAACCGGCTGAGCGCATCGCCCCCGCTGTTCTCGGCCGGGCTGCTCGGCAACGACGCGACCCTGCTCGGCATCGGACCCGGCGAGGCCCGCGGGCTCGCGTACCTGCCGGGCAGCACGGTGCTGCGGCTGCCCGGCGGGGCTGGTCTGCGCTACCTGCCGCCGGGGGCGAAGGCAGCGGTCACCGTGGCCGCGGACGACCCGGGCGCCCTGGCCGCGGCAGCGGCCGACCGAGCCTGGCTCGCGGCCGGGACCGTCCCGGGCCGGACCCCGGCCGAGCGCGACGCGGCTGCCCGCTCCCTGCTCTTCCTGCGCCTGCTGCTCCGCCCGGGCGGGGCCGCGGTCGCCGCCGAGGCGCCCTACTGGGCCTTTGTGTGGCCCCGGGACGCGAGCTTCGTGGCCGCCGCGTTCCACGCCACCGGCCACGGCGCCGAGAGCCAGGCGATCCTCGGGTTCCTGGGCCGCACCCAGCGGCCCGACGGCACCTGGCCGGCCCGCTCCCGCCCGGACGGCGCCCCGGTCGCCGACGGGCGCCCGTCCCAGCTCGACGCGACCGGCTGGGTCTGCTGGGCGGCGTTTCTGGCCACCGGGCAGGGGGCCGACCGGGCGCTGGTCGGGCGGGTGTGGCCGATGGTGCGGGCGGCCGCCGACGCGGCCGCCGGCTCGCTCGACGCCCAGGGGCTGCCGCCGCCCGGCCCCGACTACTGGGAGCGGACCGAGCACGCCCCGACCCTCGGCACGGCGGCCGCCCTGCTGGCCGGGTTGCGCGCGGCCGCCCGGCTGGCCGGGGCGGCCGGCGACGTGGCCGCCCTGGCCCGCTACGAGCGGGCGTCCGGCCGCCTCGCCCGGGCGGTGCGCACCCGCTTCGCCGGGCTCGGGCTGGTCTACCGGCACTCGCCCTACGGAGGCGGGCCCGACGCCGCCGTGGCCTGGCTGGCTCCGCCGTTCCAGCCACCCGACCCGGCCGTGCGGGCCGCGGTCGCCGCCGCGGCCCAGCGGTTGGCCTCGGGCGGGGGCGGCGGGGCGGTTCCGGGGTCGCCCTGGCGCGGCGGCGACCCGTGGACACCGGCCACCGCCGCGCTCGCCCTGGCCGAGACGGCCTCGGGGGACCGGGCCGTGGCCGACCGGCGGCTCGGCTGGCTGCTGGATCACCGCACGACCCTGGGCGCGTTCCCGGAGCGGGTCCGCCGCGGGGACGGCGCGCCCCGGTCGGTGGCGCCCATCGCCTGGACGACTGCGATCGTGCTGCTCGCCCTTACCGCCCGGGACCGCCCCCTGCCCGTCCCGTGACCGCGGGCGGGTCGACGTCTCTTTCGGGTGGTCGAGGGCCACCTCATCGAGGATCTGCGCTCCCGTGATCTGGGGCGAGTCGACATCCCCCACGGCATGGCGGGGACCGGTAGCATGAGCGCATGGATCGGCGGATTTTCGGCCTCGAAAACGAGTACGGGGTCACGTGCACGTTCCGAGGCCAGCGCCGGCTCTCGCCGGACGAGGTCGCCCGCTACCTGTTCCGCCGCGTGGTGTCCTGGGGCCGGTCCTCCAACGTCTTCCTCGAGAACGGCGCCCGCCTCTACCTCGACGTGGGCTCCCACCCCGAGTACGCCACGCCCGAGTGCGACTCGGTGGAGGAGCTGATCACCCACGACAAGGCGGGTGAGCGCATCCTCGAGAGCCTGCTCGCGGCGGCCGAGGCCCGCCTGCACGAGGAGGGCATCGCCGGGCAGATCTTCCTGTTCAAGAACAACACCGACTCGGCCGGCAACTCCTACGGCTGCCACGAGAACTACCTGGTGTCCCGGTACGGCGAGTTCCAGCGCCTGGCCGACGTGCTGATCCCGTTCTTCGTCTCCCGCCAGATCCTGTGCGGGGCCGGCAAGGTGCTCGCGACCCCCCGCGGCGCGGTGTACTGCATCGCCCAGCGGGCCGAGCACATCTGGGAGGGCGTGTCGTCGGCCACCACCCGCTCACGCCCGATCATCAACACCCGCGACGAGCCCCACGCCGACGCCGAGCGCTACCGGCGCCTGCACGTGATCGTGGGCGACTCCAACATGTCGGAGTGGTCGGCGTTCCTCAAGGTGGGCGCCACCGACCTCGTGCTCTCGATGGTCGAGGAGGCCACCGTCCTGCGCGACCTGACCCTCGAGAACCCGATCCGGGCCATCCGGGAGATCTCCCACGACATGACCTGCCGGCGCAAGGTCCGCCTGGCCACCGGCCGGGAGGCGAGTGCCCTCGAGATCCAGCGGGAGTACTTCGACAAGGCGGTCCGGTTCGTCGACCGCCGCGACGACCCGGTGGCCAAGAAGGTCGTGTCGATGTGGGGCCACGTGCTCGACGCGCTCGAGGCCCAGGAGCTCGACCGCATCGGCCGCCAGGTCGACTGGGTGACCAAGTACCTGCTGATCGAGCGGGCCCGGGCCAGGGACGGGATGCCCCTGTCCCACCCCAAGGTCGCGCTGATGGACCTCACCTACCACGACGTCAACCGCAAGCGCGGCCTGTACTACCTGCTCGAACGGAGCGGCGCGGTCGAGCGGGTGTGCGACGACCGGGCCATCGACCGGGCCACCCAGGAGCCGCCCCAGACGACCCGGGCCCGGCTGCGGGGCGAGTTCATCCGCCAGGCCAAGGAGCGCCGCCGCGACTACACCGTCGACTGGGTGCACCTGAAGCTGAACGACCAGGCGCAGCGGACCGTGCTCTGCAAGGACCCGTTCCGCGCCCACGACGACCGGGTCGACAAGCTCATCGCGTCGATGTGACCCGGGCAGGCGCCGCCGGCCCGGGCTCCCCCGCGCCCGGAGGCAGGGCGGCCGCCCGGCGGCGCCGGGCCAGCCCCAGCCAGAGCGCGACGAACGCCGCGCCGTACCGCTCGGCCAGGCCGGCCACGGTGTTGCCGAGCTCCCGGGCGGCGGTCGGCCCGCCCATGCTCACCCCCGCTCGGGGGGGCCGGGGCGCCAGCGGCACCAGCGTCATCGACAGCACGACCGCCACGAGGCTGGTCACCCCCCACGGGATCACCGCGACGAACCCGAGCAGCGGCAGCTCGTGCCAGTAGAACACCCAGGGCGTGAGCAGCAGGTAGGCCAGGAAGTAGGTGGCGATCGGCGGCCACGGGTCGGTGGCGCGCACCACCTTCCGCGCGACCAGGGCGAACGCGACCAGGATGGCGGCGACGGCGCCCAGCCGGGCGACCTGGTCGCTGACGGCCGCTGCGGTGGTGTCCACCACCCCGAAGGCGGGCAGCACGGCGGCGAGCGCCCGCCGGACCAGGTTCGGCGGGCTGCCGGTGGAGAAGTGGCCGCTCACGTCGAGCGCGCTGGAGAACAGCTTCGTGCCCGCGCTCGCGTAGGGCAGGTAGGTGAGGGCGGTGACCGCGGCGCCAAGGGCGCCGAGGCCCGCGACGTGGGCGAGCCGGCGGCCCAGGGAACCAGCCCGCGGCGCGCCCGCGAACGCCAGCCACAGCGCGTAGAGGGCGGCGACCGGCCCCATGTACATCTTGAACAGGAAGGTGAGCACCAGCAGCAGGAACGCGACGAGCCGGTGGCCCCTACGGTGGGCGAGCACGGCGCCGGCCACGGCCAGCAGCAGCAGCGCGTCGACGTGGGCGGACATGGCGACCGCCTGCATCACCATCGGGTTCCAGGCGATGAGCAGCACCGGCCAGCGCGGGTCGCCCTGGTCGCCGGTGCCGGCGTCCGGGTCGCCGGTGCCGGCGTCGTCCGGGTCGCCGGTGCCGACGGCACCCCGCAGTTGGAGATCGCCGGTGCCGCCGGCGCCCGGCGCCCGGGGATCGCCGGCAGCGGTGGCACCCGGCGCCCGGGGACCGCGGGGACCGGCGGTCGCGCACGCCAGCAGCCAGACAGCCAGCAGCTCGGCCGCGACGAGCAGCAGCTTCATGGCGACCACGAAAGCGAGCAGGCTCGGTCCGGCCAGGGCGGCGACGCCGCGGAGCAGCAGCAGGAAGGGCGGCCCGTACACCGGCCCGACCAGCCGCCACGGCCACAAGTGGTACCAGGAGTCGAACGAGTACTGCTCGGGGAACGACAGGTAGGGGTTGACGCCGTAGGTGCTCTGCACCTTGCCGTAGAACGAGTAGGCGTACACGTCCTCGGAGGCGAACGGCGGGACCAGCAGCGAGACCAGGGTGAGCATGATGGCCCCGGCGACCAGGAGCCGCCCGCTCGGGCGGCGGCCCCGCCGCCACTGCCACACGGCGCAGCCGAACGAGCCCATGGCCAGGAGCCAGAACCCGGTGACCCCGCCCTCCGGCTTGCCGACCACGTTGTAGTCGAGCTGGGTCGGCACCTGGTGGATGGGGCCGAACAGCGGGACGAGCGGCACCACCAGGAACAGCCCCACGGCCAGCGCGATGCCGGCCAGGCAGGCAGCGAACACCTGCTCGTCGCTGCGGCCGGCGAGCCAGCGCCAGACCCGGGCCGCCGGGCCGCCTGGCCGCCTGTCCGGCCCGCCTGTCCGGTGCGCCGCGCCGCTCCGGCCCGCCGGGACGCCTGCCCGCCGGCCCGCCGGGACGCCCCGCGGGGCGTCCCCGGATCCTCCCGGAGGGTTCCCGGCACCGTTCCGGCTGGCCGCGCTCACCGGGCCGCCTCGGCAGCGGGGAGGCCGGCGGCCAGGCGGCCGGCCAGGGCACCGGCGGCCGCCGCGGCGGCGAAGAACACCGGGTCGTCGTCGGGGCCCCGGCCCATGGTGGCCACCCGCAGGCCCCAGCCGGCGAGCAGCTTGGCCGGGTCGGGGGCGGCGACCCGGACCAGGTCGTGGCGGGCGGCCACGCCGGCCTCGGCGAGCTGCCGGTCGACCGCGGCGCCCAGCGCCTCGTCGTCGAGGACGGGCACGGCCACGGTGGCCCGGGCCAGCGCGAGCCGCCCGAGCCCGGTCAGGCTGTGGTGGCTGACCCCTCGGTGCCGGGCCCGGCCGTCAGCGACCGACATGCGCAGGCAGGCGACGGGCCGGCCGCCGAGCGCGGCGGTGGCGTTGACCGCCTCGGCGGCCTGGGTGCCCGAGAACCCGTACCGGGTGCCCGACCCTATGCCGCCCGGGCCCTGGGCGACCACGGCCAGGTCGGCCCGGAGCACCGCCCGGGCCGCGATCAGGCCCGAGTACAGAGTGACCGCCTCCAGGTCGCCACCGAACGCCTGGCCGGTGGTAACGATCCCGGCCACGAGCCCGCTGGCCCGAAGGTCGGCGGCCAGGCGCGAGAAGGCGAGCGGCAGCGCGGCGCCGTCGGTCATGACGTAGGCGACGGCCAGCCCGTCGGCCACCGCCCTGGCCGCCGCCGCGACCACCGGCACCATCGAGTGGAGCTCGGCGCAGACCACCGGCAGGCCGCCGAGGTCGGCGCAGGCGGCCAGCGCGGCCCGGTGCGGGCTCGCCTCCTCCTCCACGGCCAGGACCCGGACCTGCGACGGGGTGTAGCGGGCCTTCATCACGTGCCCCGGCCCGGGGCCGGGGTCGCCGTCCCGGTCGACCCTGGCCATGACCAGGTGCCAGCCGCCGGTGCCCAGACCCAGGGCGACCGCGGTGGTGTTCAGCACGACCCGGTCGCCGACCTCGAGCGGCCCCGTGACCGCGTCGTAGCCGATGGCGGGCTCCCCGGCCCGCCCCACTCCGGCCGGGCCACCGAGGCCTGCTCCTTGGTCGCCCGGACCAGGAGGCGGGGCTCCCGCCGCTGGTCGGGGATCGATCGCGACCAGGGCCTCGGTCACCCCGGGCCGCCGGGCGAGGATCGCGGTCACGCGGCCGCTGCGGATGCGGACCACGGCGGTCAGCGACCAGCGGGCGGGGCGGGACGGCCGGGGCCGTCGACCAGCACCGGCCCGGGTACCGGGACCGGCTGGGGCGCGACCACGGCCCCGCACCCGGTGTCGGCACCCCCGTCGGCGGGCCGCAGCACGTACGCGCACACCGGGTCGCCAGCCTGGATGTGGGCGACCCGGTCCACCTCGATACCGGGCCCGGCGAGCTCGCGGAACAGTTCCAGCTCGTGCACGCAGGCGGTCGGGTAGGATCCAGCCACCCGGGCGATGGCGCAGTTGTGCTCCTGGACCAGGTAACGGCCGTCGCCGGTGGCGGTGCAGTCGGTCATGTAGCCGTTCTCGTCCTGGATGGCGGCCAGGGCCCGGGCCAGCTCGGGCAGGGGCCGGCCGGCGGTGCGGCCGCGGTACAGGTCGGCGAGGACCCGCTGGCGGTAGGCGAACAGCTCCTCGACCGCGTCAGCGCCGAACTGGGTGCCGGCCGCCTCCAGGAGCTGGGCGACGAGCTGGTGGTAGTTGCGGGGGAACAGGTCGTGGCCGACCTCGGTCAGCGCGTACACGTAGGCGGGGCGCCCGCGGCCCGAGGAGCGGGTCGTCTGCTGCACCAGCCCGTCGTGCTCGAGCGCTTCCAGATGCCGGCGCACAGCCACCCCGGAGACACCGAGCGCCTCGCGCAGCTGGGCCACGGTCTGGGGCCCGCACCGCTTGAGGAGGTCGAGGACGGCGCGGCGGGTGTGTGGGTTGTGTGCTGGCTCGGTCACGAGAGGTTCCCGACGGTGGGCGGCCAGGTCGAAGGGTCCTTCCTGCGGGGCCAGAGGGGCCAGGCTAGCGCAAGAGACAGCCCGAGCACCATGTGGTGGCCCCCGCCGGAGCCGCCCGGGGAGGTAGCATGCGGGCATGAGCAAGGTCGAGCGGCTCGTCAACCTGATCGCCCTCCTGCTCGACACCAGACGCCCGCTCACCCTGGACGAGGTGGCCGAGCTGGTGCCGGGCTACGAGGCGAGCGGCGAGAGCCTGCGCCGGATGTTCGAGCGGGACAAGGAGGAGCTGCGCGGGCTCGGGGTGCCGGTGGACCGGGCCCCGATCGACGCCTGGGGCACCGAGGAGGGCTACTTCATCGATCCCGGGGCGTATGGCATGCCCGAGCTCGACCTCGCTCCCGACGAGCGCGCCGCCCTGGCCCTGGCCGCCCGCGCCTGGTCGGGCACGGGCCTGGACCCGGCCGCGGTCTCGGGGCTGGCCAAGCTCGACCTCGACCCGGGCGCCGGGCCCCAGCCGGTCCGGGCCGACCTCCACGGCGACAGCCCGCTGCTCGCGGCCCTGCTCGAGGCGGTAACCAGCCGCAAGCGGATCACCTTCACCTACCGGCCGCCGGGGCGGTCGGCGAGCCTGCGCACGCTCAACCCGTACGCGCTCGTGCACCGGCGGGGGACCTGGTACGTGGTCGGGCACGACGTCGACCGGGACGCGCAGCGCTCGTTCCGGCTCTCCCGCGTCCAGTCCGACGTGCGCCGCGTGCGGCCCGGTGCCCGCGGCCCCGACTACGAGATCCCGGCTGGCTTCGACCCGGGCGGCGTCCTGCCGACCGCGGGCGAGACCGGCGGCGCGCCGGTCGCGCTGGTCCGCGCCGGCCAGCCCGCCGCCCGCCTGGCCGAGGTGCGCGGCGCCGAGCCGGTCGAGCCGGTGGGCGCCGACGGGCGGGTCACCTTGAAGCTCCCGGTCGGCGACGGCGACGCGTTCGTGGCCTGGGCGGTCGGCAACGCGGTCGAGGTGGTCGAGCCGCCGGAGCTGCGCGCCGAGGCCCTCCGCCGCCTCGACGCCCTGGCCGCGAAGGTGACGCCGTGACCCGCGGCGGGCGCCACCCCCAGGACACGCGGGCAGGAGCGGCGCCGATGAGCACGGCGGGCGCCACCCCCGGGACACGCGGGCAGGAGCGGCGCCGATGACCCCGCGCGGGCCTGACGCGAGCGCAGCTGGCCGGCTGCAGCGCCTGCTCGCGCTGGTCCCCTGGGTGATGGACCACCCAGGGGTGACGGTCGAGGAGGTCTGCGCCCGCTTCAGCATGACCCGGGAGGCCCTGGTTGCCGACCTTGAGCTGCTGTTCGTCTCCGGGGTGCCCCCCTACGGGCCGGGCGACCTGATCGAGGCGTGGCTGGACGGGGACCGGGTCCACATCGGGCTGGCCGAGTTCTTCGCGCGAGCGCCCCGGCTCACCTGGCGGGAGGCGGCCGGCCTGTACCTGGCCGGGCGGGCGCTGGCCGCGCTGCCCGAGATCGACGAGCAGGGCGCGCTCACCAGGGCGCTCGCCAAGCTCGAGACGGTCCTGCCCGCCGACCAGCTCGCCCAGGTGCAAGACCTGGACCGCAAGGTCTCGGTCGACCTGGACGGCGACGACCTGGAGACCACGCGCCGGACCGCGCTGGCCCGCGCCGCCGCCGCCAGCCACCGGGTCGTCCTCGAGTACTACACGGGCTCGCGGGACGTGCTGACCCGGCGCAAGGTCGACCCCTGGCTGGTGTGGGCCGCCTCCGGGCACTGGTACCTGAGCGGCTGGTGCCATCTCGCGGGCGGGGAACGGCTGTTCCGGGTCGACCGGGTGGTCGGCGTGGAGCCCACCGACGAGCCGTTCGAGCGCCCGGCCGGGTTCGACCCGTCCGCGTACGGCGACCCGACCGCCAGCGCGTTCACCGACGGCCTGCTGTGCGAGCTGGACCTTGACCGGCCGGCCCAGTGGGCGGCCGACTACTTCCCGATCCTCGGGAGCGGGCGCACCCCCGACGGGCGGCTGCGCATCCGCCTGGCCGCCCGGGAGCTCTCCTGGGTGGTGCGCCTGATCCTGCGCCTGGCCCCCGACGCCGAGCCGGTGTCCCCGCCGGAGCTGCGCTCGGCGGTGGCCGAGGCGGTCCGCCAGGGCCTGGCCGTCTACGCCACGAGCGCGGAGGCCCGCCCGGGCCGCTGAGAGGGCCGGGCGCTGGCTCGCCGGTACCCGCGGCCATGGCCCGATCGGGTCATTCGCCGGCCCTGGGGCCGGCCGGGGTCTCAAGCGTTCCGCGATCGGCGTCGATACCCGCGGCAAGATGCGAAACCATGAGCACAAGCCCCAGACCAGGATCCGCGCCACCTGCCCGGCGTGCGGCGAGGTGGAGCTGACCCCGCCCGACGTCGAGCTCAAGGTGTGCACGACCGCCGAGCACAGCTTCTACGCGTTCGTCTGTCCCGACTGCCTCGAGATGGTCACCAAGCCAGCCGACGAGCGGGTGGTGCGGCTGCTCATCTCGGGCGGCGTCGAGGCCGAGTTCTGGGAGCCGCCGGCCGAGCTGCTCGAGCCCCGGTCGGGTCCCGCCCTCACCTGGGACGACCTGCTCGACCTGCACCTGGAGCTCGAGTCCCCGGGCTGGTGGAGCCGCCTGGTCGCGGCGTGCCGTTGACCCGGCCGGACGGGTAGGATCCGGCTGGGCCGACCGCACCGGCCGGCCCGAGCGCTCGATCCGGGAGGTCCTCCTGCCCGTCTACCTCGCGATCCTGCTCGGCCTGTTCTGGCTCGGCGTGCTGTGCACGGTCGGGCTCACGGTCTGGCGCCTGCTCGCGAACCTGAAGTCGCTGGCGAGGTCCCTGGCCGAGCTCAACGAGCGGCTCACCCCCGCCCTCGAGGACCTGGCAGCCAAGAGCGAGGTGGCGGCCGAGCGGGCTGCACGCCTGTCGGCCCGGGCCGAGCGCGCGGGCAGGGACGACCGCTGATCCTGCTCCTCCTAACATCCCGGCCGGCGGATGTTGTGGAGGGTGGCGAACCGGTAGACTGACGTGTCGAGGGCTCGGTCTCGCCGGGTCGCGACCGGAGGAGCGGTACCAATGGGAATTGGGCCTGAGTGGATCGTCGTGCTCGTGGTGATCGTCCTTTTGTTCGGCGCCAGCCGGCTGCCCCTGCTCGGCCGCAACGTCGGCCAGGGCATCAAGGAGTTCAAGAAGGGCGTCAAGGACGCGTCCCGGGACGAGGACGCGGCCGAGCCGAAGAGCCAGCCGGCCGCCCCTGCCGACGACCGCAAGCCGCTGGCGTAGGCGCCGAGCGCCCCTAGCCCATGCGACTGCGCAAGGCCCCGGCCAACCCCGGGGCCGAGATGTCGATCCTCGAGCACATCGCGGAGCTGCGCGACCGGCTGGTGAAAAGCTGCATCGCGCTGACCGTCACCACCCTGGTCGCCGCGTTCGTGCTCTACAACCGCACGTTCACGTGGATCACGCAGTCGTACTGCGACATCGACCCGAAGTACCGGATCGAGACCGCGGACGGGCGCGGGTGCGGGCTGCTCGCCCAGAGCCCGCTCGAAGGCATCGGCATCCGCATCCGCGTCTCGCTCGTGCTCGGCCTGGTCCTGGCTCTGCCGGTGGTCGCCTACCAGCTCTGGCGCTTCATCACCCCCGGGCTGAAGCAGAACGAGAAACGGTACGCGATCCCGTTCGCGCTGGCCAGCACCTTGCTGTTCGCTGGCGGCGTGGCCCTGGCCTTCTACACCATGCCGAAGGCGATCGGGTTCCTGGCCGCGGCCGGCGGGCCCGGCCTCATCAACTTCTACGCGGCCGGCAAGTACCTCCGCTTCGTGCTGTTCATGGGGCTGGCGTTCGGGCTCACCTTCGAGTTCCCGCTGGTCCTGGTATTTTTGTCGATGGTGGGTGCGCTGTCGTCCCAGGCCATGCTCAAGGCTTGGAGACCGGCGGTCGCAATCATTATCGTTGTCGCCGCCGTGGTCACGCCGAGCCAGGACCCGATCAGCCTGCTCGCGATGGCGCTGCCGATGTGGGTGTTCTACTTCGCGGCGGCCGCGGTGGCGAAGTTCATCATCGAGCCCCGGCGCAGACGCCGGGCCCAGGCGTTGCAAGGGAGCTAACCGAGCGTGGCAATCAAGGGAAAGACCAAGCGGAGCCAGGGCCGGCCCGTGCGCCGGCCGGCGACCGGCCCACGGATCCAGGCCCTGGAGCGGCGCGAGAAGTGGTACCGCGCGACCGCCTTCCCGGTCACCTTGGCCGTGGTCGCGCTGCTCGGCACGCTGATCGCGGCAGCCAACCGGGTCCAGGAGGGCTACAGCCGCGACGACGTGCGCCGGTTCACCGACCAGGTGCGCACGCCGCTGGCGCGCATGCCCGACATCGTTGGGGCGGGCACGACCGCCAAGCCGGGCTTCGCCTCCGCCGCCGAGCTGGCCGGGGGCAAGCTGAAGCCGGCCGACCTGGCCGAGCGGGCCAAGGACTGGCAGACCCAGCTCGCCGACATCCGCGCCAAGGTCGGCAATGCCAACCTCGGTCCGGCGCCCGAGGCCGGCGCCCTGGACGGCAACCCGGCCAACGCGACCGGCGGGCACGTGCCGATGCTGTCGAGCATCCGCGACGCGTATGCGGCCGCGGCCGGGACCTACTTCGAGGCGGCCCACACCTACGAGCTGGCCGCGGCCGCGCCGGCCAAGAGCCAGCTCGCCGGGCAGCTCGTCATCCAGGGCAACCAGACCGCCAAGCGGGGCGAGCAGGCGATGGACGCGGCCGCGACCATGCTGGCCCGGCTCACCGCCCGCTACCACCTCGACGTGGCCAGGCAGATGCCTGGCGAGTCGGCCGAGTCCTACGCCAGGCGCTATGCCGGCGCGCCCGCGCCCATCCAGACACCGATCGGTAACTGAGCCGGTCCGGCGGTGCGCGCCCTGGTGGTGTGCAACCCGGCCGCCCGGGGCGGCCGGAGCGGCCGGGCGCTGCCCGGCGTGCTCGGCCGCCTGCGGGGGCTCGGGATCGAGGCGGAGGCCCACCGCACCGTCTCGCTGGAGGACGCCCGGGCGGCCGCGTGCGGCGCGGCCGGGTCGGTCGACGTGGTGGCCGCGATGGGCGGCGACGGCGTGGTCGGGGCGTGCGCGGCCGGGCTGGCCGAGTTCGCGGCGGCGGCCGGGCACGCCGGGCAGCGCCCGGCCGCCCCTGCCGCCCTCGCGGTCATTCCCGCCGGGGCCGGCAACGACGCGGCCCGGACGTTCGGGATCCCGCTCGGCGACCAGGCGGCCGCCGCCGCCCTGCTGCCGTCCCTGGTCAGGCGGCGTGCGGACCTGGCCCGGGTCGGGGACCGCCACTACCTCAACGTCGCCGGCGCCGGCTTCGACTCCGAGGTGAACCGGCTGGCCAACGAGCGGCTGGCCCGCGCCCCCGGCCGGGTCCGCTACGTCGGCGCGCTCCTGGCCGAACTGGCCGTGCACCGGCCGGCCACGTTCACCCTCACCCTGGACGACGAGCCCCGCGAGGTCAGGGCCTGGTTCGTGGTGGTGGCCAACGGCCCCAGCTACGGGGGCGGCATGCGGATCGCACCCGACGCCAGGGTCGACGACGGGCTGCTGGACGTGGTCGTGGTGGACGGCGCCCTGTCCCGGCTGGGGTTGCTGGCCGCCTTCCCGAAGGTGTTCTCGGGCCGCCATGTCGACCTCCCGGCCGTGTCGGTGCACCGCGTCAGCCGGGTCGAGGTGGCCGCCGACCGGCCCCTGTCGGTGTACGCCGACGGGGAGCGGCACGGCCCGCTGCCGGCGCTGTTCGAGTCCTGCCCGGCCGCGATCGAGGTGCTCGCCGCGGAGGGCGCGCCCGGGTTCGCCCGGCCACCTGCCTGAGCCGAGCCGGCCGGGCCACCTGCCTGCGCCGAGCCGGCCGGGCCACCTGCCTGCGCCGAGCCGGCCGGGGCACCCGCCTGCGCCGAGCCGGCCGGGGCACCTGCCTGCGCCGAGCCGGCCGGGGCACCTGCCTGCGCCGAGCCGGCCGGGCCACCTGCCTGCGCCGAGCCGGCCGGGCCACCTGCCTGCGCCGAGCCGGCCGGGCCACCCGGCTGCGCCGAGGCCCGCCACCCGGCTGCGCCGAGGCCGGCGGGGCACGCGGCACGCGGCGCCCGCCGGTGGCAGCATGAGCGGGTGATGCAGACCCCGACCCCCGCCCAGCGCGCGCTCGTCGACGAGTTCGCGGCCGGCTACCCGTTCGACCTCGACGACTTCCAGCGTCGCGGCTGCCTCGCGCTGGCCGCGGGCGAGGGCACCCTGGTCGCCGCCCCGACCGGCGCGGGCAAGACCGTGGTGGGGGAGTTCGCGGTGTGGCTGGCGCTGCGCTCGGGCGGCAAGGCGTTCTACACCACCCCCCTGAAGGCGCTGTCCAACCAGAAGTTCGGCGACTTCGTGGCCCGCCACCACGCCGCCAACGTGGGCCTGCTGACCGGCGACAACTCCATCAACGGGGAGGCGCCGGTGGTGGTGATGACCACCGAGGTCCTGCGCAACATGCTCTACGAGGGCAGCCCGACCCTGGACGGGCTCAGCTACGTGGTCATGGACGAGGTCCACTACCTGCAGGACCGGGTGCGCGGGGCGGTCTGGGAGGAGGTGCTCATCAACCTCCCGGTGACGGTCAAGGTGGCCGCGCTGTCGGCCACGGTCTCCAACGCCGAGGAGTTCGGGGAGTGGCTCGAGGCGACCCGGGGGCCGACCGAGGTGGTCATCGAGGAGCGCCGGCCGGTGCCGCTGGACAACTACTACCTGGTCGGCCGCGAGCTGCACCCGCTGCTGGTCAACCGGGGCGACGGCGACCTGGTGCCCAACCCGGCACTGGCGAGGCGGGGCGAGCGCGAGTGGAGCGCGTCCCGCTCCCGCGACAGCGGGCGGCGGGGCCGGGCCGGCCGCCAGGGAGCCGGGCGGAGCTGGGTGCCGTCCCGGGTCGAGGTCGTGGACCTGCTCGAGGACGAGGGGCTGCTCCCGGCGATCTACTTCATCTTCTCGCGGGCCGGCTGCGACCAGGCCGTGGCCCAGTGCCGGGCGGCCAACATCCGGCTCACCACCCAGGCCGAGCGGGCCGAGATCCTCGAGTTCCTCGACCTGCGGGTGGCCGTCCTGGACCCCGGCGACCTGGACGCCCTCGGCTACGACGAGCTGGCCGAGTCGATCAGCCGCGGCGTGGCCAGCCACCACGCCGGCATGCTGCCGCTGTTCAAGGAGGCGGTCGAGGAACTGTTCGCGCAGGGGCTGGTGAAGGTGGTGTTCGCCACCGAGACCCTGTCGCTCGGGATCAACATGCCGGCCCGCACGGTCGCGATCGAGAAGCTGTCGAAGTGGCAGGGGGAGCGGCACGAGCTGCTCACCCCGGGCGAGTACACCCAGCTGACCGGGCGGGCGGGCCGGCGCGGGATCGACAGCCGGGGCGCGGCGGTCGTGCTCCACCAGCCCTACATCCCCTTCGAGCGGATCACCGGGCTGGCCTCGACCCGCACCTACCCGCTCGCGTCGTCATTCCGGCCCTCCTACAACATGGCCGTGAACCTGGTCGCCAACTACGAGCGCGAGGAGGCCGAGCGCCTGCTCGCCTCCTCGTTCGCGCAGTTCCTGGCCGACCGGACCGTGCACGGGGCCGAGCAGACGCTGGCCCGCAACGCCGAGTACCTGGCCGGCTACCTCCGCTCGGCAGCGTGCGACCGGGGCGACGTCGAGGCGTACTGGGACCTGCGCCGGCGGGTCCGGGCCCAGGAGAGCGCCCTGGCCGACGCCGAGCGCCGGGCCCGCACCGACGAGGCGGCCGAGGCGGTCCGCGCCCTCACCCCTGGCACCGTCGTCCACCTGCCCGGCGGGCGGCGCCGGGGTCTGGCCGCGGTGCTCGGCCCGGCCGGGGGGCGGGACGGCTCGGCCGGGGTGCTGGTGCTGACCGAGGACCGGCGCGTGCGCCGGGTCGCCGTGCGCGACTTCGGGGTCGCGCCAGTGCCGGTCGGCCGGGTCGCGATGCCGCGGACGCTCTCTCCCAAGAGCCCGCGGTTCAAGGCCAGGGTGGCCGAGGCGCTCGCCCAGCTGGACCTGCCCCGGCCCGACCCCCCCTCGCGCCGGCGCAAGGCGGCCGCCGACGACCCCGAGCTGGCAGCGCTGCGGGCCGCGCTGCGCGCCCACCTGGTGCACGCCTGCCCGGACCGGCCCGAGCACGAGCGCTGGATGCAGCGCCACGAGCAGCTCGCCAAGGACACCGAGCACCTGGCCGGCCGGGTCCGCCGCCGCACCGGCTCGCTGGTGCGGCTGTTCAACCGGGTCCTGCTCGTACTCGAGCGGCTCGGCTACGTCGACGGGTTCACCTTGAGCGGCAAAGGCGCCACCCTGCGCCGGGTGTACAGCGAGGCGGACCTGGTGGTGGTCGAGGCGATCCACCGGGGCGTGTGGCGCGGGCTTGGCCCGGCCGAGCTGGCCGCCTGCGCCTCCGCCCTGGTCTACGAGGCGCGCGGGGGGGAGGGCCCGCCCGAACGGGTCGAGCTGCCCACCCCGGCGGTCGGGACCGCCCTGGCCGCGCTGGACGACGTCTGGGAGGAGGTCCGCGCCCACGAGGCCGCCGAGGGGCTGGACCTGACCCGCGCCCTGGACCCGGGGTTCGCCGACCTCGCCTACCGCTGGGCGATGGGGGAGTCGCTCGAGGACGTGCTCGGCGAGCAGGAGATCACCCCGGGCGACTTCGTGCGCGTGACCAAGCAGCTCCTGGACCTGCTGCGCCAGATCGCGCTGGTCGCCGAGGACCCCGGCCTGGCCGGCACCGCCCGGGCGGCGGTCGACGCCTGCCAGCGCGGGGTGGTCGCCTACTCGGGCCTGCTCTGACCTTCGGGCTCACCTCCCGTCAGCCTCCCGATGTCAACCGGCCGGGCCGGCCCCGGCCGCCCGCCGTCCGCTATCGTTCCCCCCGTCCGCCGCCGTCCACCCGAGGAGCGTCCTGTGACGTCAACCGCCGACCAGGCCGGAGAGCTCGGCTCCGACCCCGGGCGGCTGCCCTGGGGTGCGCCGTACCTCATCGGCGACCCGGCCGCCGGCCGCTCGGGCCTGACCGAGCTGCGCCAGCACCTGGCCAGGGCCGGGGTGGTGGCCGAGGCGGCGGTCGCCCGGCCGGTCGGCCGGGCGGGGGCGCTGGCCGCCCGGGCCCTGGCCGGGGGAGCGCGCCTGCTCGTCGCGGTCGGCTCCGACGAGGTGGCCCACGCCCTGGTCGGGACGCTCGTCGGCCCGGACGGCCCGCGCGCCCCCGACGCCGTGCTCGGCCTGGTCGGTCTCGGCCGCCAGGACCTCTCGGCCACCTTCGGGCTGCCCGACGACCCCGAGCGAGCCGCCCGGCACCTGCTCGGGGACACCGTGTTCCTGGCCGACGTGGGCCGGGCCCGCTGGCGCGGCCCGGCCGGCGTCGAGCGGTCCGCCGTGTTCGCCAACGCCGCCGAGCTGGGCTACCCGGCGCTGGTGTCGAGCCGCATCGCCGGACGCGACCGCAGCGCGCGGGTGGCCCGGTTCGCCGCCGCCCTGCGCGGCCTGGCCACGAGCCGGAGCACCCCTGCCCGCCTCGGCCTGGACCACGCCACGGTCGACTTCCGCCTGGCCGGGCTCACCGTCGCCAACGGCCAGTTCTCCATGGGCCACATGAAGGTCGCCCCGCGTGCCCTGCCCGACGACGGCCGCCTGTCGGTCATCGCCTTCGAGGGCCAGCCCCTCGCCATCTACTCGCGCTCCAAGCGGCTCTACTACGGCGACCACATCCCCCACCCCTCGGTGCGCGAGTACCAGTCCCGCCGGGTCGAGGTCGACACGGCCGAGCCGCTCGTCCTCGCCCTGGACGGCCGCCTCGTGCCCGGCGGCCCGCCGCTCGCCGTCGACGTCCTCCCCGGTGCCCTCCGGGTCAAGGTGTGACCGTGTCGCCTGAAGCGCGCGAGGCCCACCCGCCTGAAGCGCGCGAGGCCCGACAGCCGAACCTGGCCGTCGGAATTGGGATGCTTGCGCCGAAGGCGCTCCAAGCCGTTGGGCCGAACCTGGCCGTCGGCATGGATGCCCGCGCCGCGGGCGCTCCGTCGCCCCCGGCCGTCCCGCCAGGTAGGATCACTACATGGCCACCAGCCCACACGCCGAGCGCCTGGCCCGGGCGGGCAAGGAGCTCGCCGGCCGCGGGGTCGACGCGCTCCTGCTCGGACCGTCGGCCGACCTGTACTACCTGACCGGCTACGACGCGCCGGCGCTCGAGCGCATGACCCTGCTCGTGGTCACCGCCCAGGGCGACGCCCGGCTGGTCGTGCCCGCCCTCGAGGCGCCGCTGGCCCGCGAGCACCTGGCCGGCCTGGACGTCGCGGTCACGCCCTGGAACGAGACCGAGGACCCGGTCGTGCTGGTCCGGCAGGCACTGACCGCGGCCGGGGCGGCCGCCGGGCGGCTCGGGGTGGGGGACCGGCTCTGGAGCACGTTCCTGCTCCGGCTCCAGGCCCGGCTGCCCGCCGCCGAGTTCCTGGCCGCCTCGGCGCTCACCCGCGCCCTGCGGATGGTGAAGGACGCCGCCGAGGTCGAGGCGCTGGCCCGCGCGGCCGCCGCCATCGACCGGGTCGTCGACGGGCTCGGCGAGCTCCGCTGGGCCGGCCGCACCGAGCAGGACGTGGCCCGCGACCTGGACCGGGCGATCCGCGACGCCGGCCACGACAAGACCTTGTTCGTGATCGTCGGCTCGGGCCCGAACGGGGCCAGCCCCCACCACGTGGCCGGGCGGCGGGTCATCCAGCCGCGCGACCCGGTGGTGATCGACATCGGCGGGCGCCTGGCCGGCTACTGCTCCGACACCACCCGGACGGTCGTGGTCGGGGAGCCGCCCGACGGCTTCGCCGAACTGTACGAGGTGCTCCAGGACGCGCAGGAGGCCGGCTGCGAGGCGGTCACGCCCGGGGTCCGCGCCGCCGCGGTCGACGCCGCCTGCCGCGACCGGATCGCCGCGGCCGGCCACGGCGAGCACTTCATCCACCGCACCGGCCACGGCATCGGGCTCGAGGAGCACGAGGACCCCTACATCGTCGAGGGCAACGACGAGCCGCTGGTGGCCGGGATGGCGTTCTCGGTCGAGCCCGGCATTTACCTGCCCGGCCGGTTCGGCGCCCGCATCGAGGACATCGTGGTCTGCACCGAGACCGGCGCCCGCCGGCTCAACACCACCGCCCGCGGCCTGCGGGTGGTCGACGGCTGAACCGCCGTGGCACGGCGGCAGGCCTGGTGCCCCCGGTGCGACGAGCTCCGGCCCGCCCGCGCCGGATCGCCCTGCCCGGCCTGCTCGAGCACGCTCCTGCGGCTCCCGTCCGCCGAACGGCGCCCCACCCCGGCCGGCTGGTGGGACGCTGCCACCGGCCGCTTGCGCGCCCTGCTGCCGGCCGCCCGGACCCTCGCCGCCGGGCTCGCGGTCGTC
The DNA here is from genome assembly GCA_036000965.1 of Actinomycetes bacterium. Classification (NCBI taxonomy): domain Bacteria; kingdom Bacillati; phylum Actinomycetota; class Actinomycetes; species Actinomycetes bacterium. The sequence continues at coordinate 19,826 of DASYUT010000267.1, read as the reverse complement.
GCCGTGGTCGCTGGCGCGTTCGCGGCCGGCCGCGTCACCCGGACGACCCCGTCGGCCGGTCCGGTGGCGTCCAGCCCGACCGAGACGACCGGCGACGACCTTGGCCCGGCGACCCGCGGCGACCTGACCTACGGATGGCCCAGCCCGGAGCGGAACCAGCTCAGCCTGACGCTGCAGCGCATCCAGGTCCGGGAGCGGGGCAGCACCCTGACCGTCAGGGTGGACGGGCTGGCTGACGGCGAGACGGTCATGGGCCTGCGGGGCGTCAGCGTCACCGACAAGGACGGCGGGCAGCTCCTCCGTGGGGGGCCGGTCGGCTTCGCCCCCGCCAGCGACGACGGGCGCGGCGGCCCAGAGGCCGAGGTGCTCGTCCGCAGCCCCGTGGATCGCCTGGCCGCCGTGGCCGCCGTGACCGTCCAGGACATCTTCGTGACCAACCGGGTCCTCGAGGAGGCCGAGGGCACGCTCGTCCACCCCGGGCTGCGGCCCTCCGACGAGTCCATCGAGGTGATGGTCCCCCCGGCGACCTGCCGGGGCTGCGGCGTGAAGGTGCGCTGCAGGAACTGCCCGACCATGGCGGTGGCCGCGTCCGACTACCGCCGCCGCGACGTGGTCATCCTGCTCACCCCGAAGGGCCCCCTGACCCGGTCGGTCCTCAGCGGCGGGCCCCAGGTGACGATCGCCAACGCCCTCACCGACATCCAGCCGACGGTCAGCAGCGGGCCCGACGGCACCACCGCGGTCCGCTTCGATGGGGCCTCGCTGGCCGCCGACAGCCCCGGACGCTACAAGTTCATGGTCAGCGTCCAGGGCCACCTGGAACGCGAGGTCAGCGGACCGTGGCGTATGAGTGGCCCGCCGTGACCGGCTGGTGCCCCCGCTGCGACGCGGTCCGCGAGCGCGCGACCGCCTGCCCGGTCTGCGGCACCCTCCTGGCCGTGCTGGACCCGGCGCCCCCCGTCCCGGCCCCCGCCCCGCGGCACGACATGGCCCCGGTCGAGCCACCGCCGGCCCCGCCCCGCACCCGGGCCGCGCTGGTCCTGGCCGCCGTGGTGCTGGCCGGCATCGCGTTCGTGGCCGGCCGGGCCGGCGGGCAGGCAGCCCGGCCGGCCGAGCAGGCAGCCACCACCCGCCCCACCCCCACCACGACCCCGGCCGAGCCGGCCAACCAGCGCCGCCGGCTCGGGTGGTCGGCCTCGCGGGACGGGATCACGCTGACCGCCGTCGCGATCGAGCGCGGGCAGGAGCCGGGCGAGGAGGAGACCACCGGCCAGCTCGCCCTGCGCATCGACGGCCTCGCCCATGGCCAGCGGGTGCTGGCCTTCGCCGACCTGCGGCTGCGCGACACCGCTGGCGGGCTGTTCGCCAGCCCCGACCGCAACGAGCTGGCCGGCACCGACGGGGCCGAGACCTTCCCGACCAGCGACGACGGGCGCTCCTACATGGTACTGCTCGGACCCACCCCGCCGGCCTCGCAGCTCGCCACCATCGAGGTGGGCGGCCTGGTCGTCGGCAGGATCGAGGAGACCGAGATCCGGCTGGACACGCCCACGCCATGGCCCGCCCGCGCCGAGCCGGTCTCCCTCGGTCAGGACGCCGTCGAGATCCGGCCCGGCCCTTCCCTCAACGGCCGGCTCCGGCTCGAGGTGACCGCCGCCTTCGTGGGCGCCGGCCGCGCGACCGCCGTGGTCGCGGTCAAGCCGACCGAGCAGGGCCAGTCCGTCACCGGCATCCTGCCGGTCACGGCCGAGCTGCGAGCTGGCGGCCGGACCCTGTGCCGGCAGACCGAGATGGTGAGCGGCATCCAGACCCTGCCCGGGCCCGGCCTGGTGGTGAGCTGCCGGACCGCCCCGACCGACCGGCTCACCGTCCGCCTGGGCACCGGCGTCCAGGCCATCCCGCTGCAGGCCACCCTCGCCCAGCCCGGTGCCACCACCACGACCGTCGGCTGACCCGGCCCACTACGGCCGTCGGCTGACCCGGCCCACCACGACCGTCGGCTGGACCCGGCCCACCACGACCGTCGGCTGGACCCGGCCACGGTGGCCCGGAGACCCGGCCCACCGTGGCCGGAGACGAGCGAGCGCGCCGGCTCGCGGCGCGCTCGGACCCAGATTCCCGGCGGGCGCTCAGCCGCCCGGGGCGGTCACCACTCGAAGTCCCGGCCCGACGACGACCGGTCGGCGACCGGCGGGACAGACGGCCCGGACGGCGGCGGCGCGGGCGCGGGCGGACGCGGCGCGGGTACCATTGGCTCCCGCTCCTCGGGCTTCTCCCTGCGGTTGGCCTCCACCAGCATGGGCGCGTGCCAGCTCTCGCCGACCAGCTCGAGCACCGGACGGAACGACGGGGTGGCCCGGGCGACCGCCTTGGCCTGCATCAGCTCCTCGATCTCCTCGCCGCCGACCTCGTCCTTCTCGAGCAGCTTCTCGGCCAGCGCCCGCATGGCCGGCTCGTTGCGGCGCAGCAGCTCGACCGCCTCCTGCTTGCAGGACGCCAGCAGCTCTCCCATCGCCTTGCGGTTGTCGGGGTTGGAGAGGATCGCGCTCATCGGGCCGCCCGCGTACGGGTTCTCGTTCAGCACCCCATAGGAGATCAGGCTGTCGCCCATGCCCAGCATGCCCAGCATGATCGCGGCCCGGTAGGTCGCCATCTGGAGGTCGGAGGAGGGCCCGCCGGTAGTGTCGCCGAACCAGATCTCCTCGGCGGCCAGGCCGCCCAGCGACACCACGATGTCGCGCCGCATGTCCTCGCGCAGCTCGGTGTGCCGCTCCTCGAGCGGCGTCCGGTAGACCACGCCCAGGGTGTCGCGCCGCTTGATGATCGAGGCGACCTGGATCTGGTCGTCCAGCTCCAGGATGTAGCCGAGCACCGCGTGGCCGGCCTCGTGGAACGCGGTCATCTGGCGGTCGCGAGCAGAGGTCTTCGTCGGCTCCTTCAGGCCGATCTCCTCGGTCACCTTCGCCGTCCACAGGTCGTTGAAGTTCAGCTTCTCGCGCCCGTCCACCAGCGCGAAGATCAGCGCCTCGTTGACCAGGTTCTTGATCTGCGCGGGCGAGAACCCGTAGGTCGCCCGGGCCAGCCGGGCCACGTCCACCGAGTCGTGCTGCACCTTGGCCAGGTAGTACCCCAGGATGTCCTCGCGGCCGGAGCCCGACGGCAGGCCCACGTGCAGCTTGCGGTCGAACCGGCCCGGCCGCAGCAGCGCCGGGTCCAGCGTCGAGGCCTGGTTGGTGGCCCCGATCACCATCACGTTGTACTGCGGGATCTTCGGCTTGCCGAGGCGCAGGATGCGCCGCACGTGGCGCATCAGCCCCTTGGGCATCACCATGCCGTCCATCTGGATCAGCAGCTCGTTGACGTACATGCCGCCCATGCCGCCCATGCCGCCGGGCGCCATGATGAACCGCAGCGGGCCCCGCACCGGCGGCGCGTCGGCCATCGCCTGCGACACCGCGCCCCGCGAGCCGCCGACCGCGTCCAGCTCGTCGAGGAAGATGACCGACCCGCCGTGCTTGCTGGACAGCCGGCGGGCCTTCCGGAACAGGCTGGCAATCCGCAGGTTGCCGATGCCCATGAACATGTTGTTGAAGCTCGTGCCCGACGCGTAGACGAACGGCACCTTGGCCGAGCCGGCGATCGCCTTGCCGAGCAGCGTCTTGCCGGTGCCAGGCGGCCCCTCGAACAAGATCCCGTGGGGCGGGTACCCGCCGGCCTCCCGGAACTTCTTGAACCCCTGGAACAGGGTGAGGGCTTCCTTGGTCGACTCCACGATCTCGGGCTGGCCACGGACGTCGTCGAAGGTGACGTCGTACTCGCGCGGGTAGATGACGTAGGTGCGCCCGCGCGACAGGAACCAGAACAGGCCCGCGAACTGCACGATCATGAACATCATCAGCATGATGATCGTGAGGAGGAAGCTGACGATCGCGAACGGCAGCGCCCTGGTGGTCGCCCACAGGTCGAAGTCGGGCGCGTACTGGTTGTTGCTCTTGATCAGGAAGGTTCGGTACTCGGGCGGGATCCGGGGGTCGCCGCCGAGGATGCCCCACCAGTCCAGGCCCCGGTTCGACTTGTACATCCAGTACAGGATCGGGAGCGAGATGATGTAGAGCACGGCGGTCCAGATCAGGATCCTCAACGTCTTCTTCAAGACGTAGCGCACAGGTGGTGACAAGAGAGCCGCCTTCCTGACCCGATGCGGGCCGTCTATCCTGCCAGCAAGTATGCTCCCCGGCTTTCTTGACCGCTACACCGGTCGGCCCCGCTCCCGACCACCGGGTCCCCGACCGCCCGAGTCCCAACCCCCGGCTCCGAACCCCCGGCTCCCAACCGCCAGGCTCCCAAACTCCCCGGCTCCGAACCCCCCGGCTCCCGACTGCCCGGGTCCGAACCCCCGGTCCGAACCCCGGCTCCCGACCGCCAGGCTCCCGACCGCCAGGCTCCCGACCCCGGCTCCCAACCGCCCGGTTCCCGACAGGCGGTGGTACCCGCCTCGCCGGTTCCGTAGACTGCGCCAGTACCGGTCGGCTCGTTCGCCCGACATGCCCGCTGCCCGTCGTGCCGGACACTGGCGGGCGGCCTCGCCTCGAGGAGGTGCTCTCTGCCCGGGCTCGCGCTCGTCGCCCGCACCGTCTGGGGTACGACGGGAACGACCGATGCGCTGGGCCGCCGCCACGACCTCGCCGTGGGGGTGGTGGACGGGCAGATCGCCGACGTGGTCCCGGCCGCCGAGGTGGCCGGCCTGCGCGCTGACCGGGTCGTCGACCTCGGCGACGTCACGCTGCTGCCCGGGTTCGTGGACGCCCACGTCCACCTGACCCCGACCGGCCTCGCGGTCGGTGGCGCCGACCTGCGCGGGGCAGGGTCAGCGGCCGAGCTGCTTGGCCGGGTGCGGGTGGCCGCGGCGGCGTCGTCGTCCGGGGTGGTGTGGGGCGACGGCTTCGACGAGACCACGTTCCGGCCCGAAGGCCTGCCGAGCCCCGACGCGCTGGCCGAGGCGGCCGCGGGCCGACCGGTGTACCTGTCGCGGGTGGACGGCCACCAGGGCCTGGCCACCCTCGACCTGCTGGCCGAGTCCGACGCCGTGGAGGCGGTCGGCTGCGAGCGGGACCCCGACGGCAGGCTGACCGGGGTGGTGCGCCATCACGCCAACCATCTGGCCCGCCGTCACGCGCTCGGGGCGTTGCCGGCGCAGGCGGTGGTGGCCGCCCAGGACCGGGCGCTGAGGCTCGCGGCCAGGCACGGGGTCACCTCGGTGCACGAGATGGGCGGGCCCGACGTGACCGGCCGGCGCGACTTCGAGCTGCTGCTGAACCGGCTGGAGTCGCTGCCGGTGGAGGTGGTGCCCTACTGGGGCGACCTCGACCTCGACTACGTGGCCGAGCGCAAGCTGGGCCAGGTGGGCGGGGACCTGTTCCTGGACGGTTCGCTCGGGTCGCACACCGCGGCGCTGTCGTCGCCCTACGAGGACGCCCCGGAGACCACCGGCACGCTCTACGTCGACGATGCCGACCTGGCCGACCTCTACGTGCGGGCGACGCTGGCCGGGGTCCAGGTCGGGGTGCACGCGATCGGGGACGTGGCCATCGGGCAGGCGTTGCGCTGCGCCCGGCGGGCGGCCAAGGCGGTCGGGCGGGGCCCGTTCGCGGCCTGCCGGCACCGGATCGAGCACGCCGAGCTGCTCGGGGCCGACGGTGCCGACCGCATGGCCGAGCTGGGTCTGGCCGCGAGCGTGCAGCCGGCGTTCGACGCGGCCTGGGGCGGGCCGGAGGGGATGTATGTGCGCCGGCTCGGGCCACGGCGGGCCAAGAGCATGAACCCGCTGGCCGAGCTGTGGCGGCGGGGGGTGCCCACCGGCGGGGGATCCGACTCGTGCGTGACCCCGCTCGACCCGTGGCACGGGGTGGCCGCCTGCGTCCACCACCACCGCGCCCACCAGCGCCTCGGGCTGCCCGTCGCGCTCGAGCTGTTCACCTTGGGCGGGCGCGTGCTGGCCCGCCAGGAGCGGCTCACCGGGCGGATCCAGCCCGGGCAGCGCGCCGACCTCACCGCCTTCCCGGGCGACGTGCTCGCCGGCGACCCGCGCAAGCAGACCTGCACCGACGCCGTGCTCACTCTGGTCGCCGGCCGGCTGGTGCACGGCCCGGCCGCGGCGGCGGTGCAGACCGCCGAGCACGCCGCCCCCTGACCAGAGCGCCGGCCAGGTAGTCCGGGTGACCGCCTGGAGGCGTCCAAGCACCTCGGAGACGGACCACTAGAGACCGTGCTCGGCGGGGAGCCGTCCGGACTTGGTGGCCCGGAGGAGCGCCTGGTGGTCGGCTTCGGTCTGGTCGGCGTAGGCGCGGGCGAAGCGTGCGAACGCCCGGTCGACGGTGTCGCCCTTGCCGAGGTAGCCGGACAGCACCGTGGCGCCGGTCGACCGGGCATGGCTCTTGGCCAGCAGCGTGCCGCAGATCCGGGCGTAGTCCAGGAGCGCCGACCCGTCCAGGCCCTCCACGGTGACCGCGCCCTTCATGTCACGGAACTGGCGGACGTAGTAGTCGCGGTTGTCCACTGTGGTCCAGCCGAGGAGCGGGTCGCTGACGGTCTGCAGCGTCTGCTGGTACTCCACCACCCGCTGCCCCTGATGGGCGTGCCAGGCGGTGTCGCCGTGCACGAAGCGGGCCACGCACGACCGCCTGGCCTGCTTGAGCTGGAGGAAGAGCATGTCGTGGGCGCCGTTTCCCTGCAGCAGCGCGACGAAGGCACGCAGGCCCACCGAGCCCACCCCGACCACCTTGTGGGCGACGTCGACGACCACGTAGTAGCTGAGCACCCGCCGCCAGTGGGGTCGCAAGGTGTCCAGGTAGGCCTCCAGCCCGTCGACGAGCCGGTCGGTCTCCTGCTCCGACACGTGCATGACCACGGGCGGCTGGTCGACGATGCGGCGCACGCCGGCGCGCTCGCGGGTCAGCTTGGGCAGCGCCCGGTCGCTGGTCCGGCCACGGGCCAGGTTCGCGGCCCGCTCGATCTCTCCCCGCAGCGACCAGTCGGCCATCTCCTGCTGCATCCGGTCGATGTCCAGCCGGTCGAACGACCGGGTCAGCAGCGGCTGGCCGGCCAGCCGGCGGATCTGCCGGCGGTACGCCGCAGCACACCACAGTGCCGCGTCCTCGCAGGTGCCCTCCGCCAGGCTGTTCTGCCGGCCGGCCACCCACACGCTGGTGGTCAGCCGCCACAGGTCCCATTCCCACGGGCCGGGATGGGCCTCGTCGAAGTCGTTGAGGTCGAACACCAGGTTCCGCTCTGGCGAGGCGTAGAACCCGAAGTTGCCCAGATGGGCGTCGCCACAGATGACCGGCTCCACCCCCGTGGACGGCAGGCCCGCGAAGTCCTCGGCCATCAGGGCGGCCGAGCCGCGCAGGAACGCGTACGGCGACGCCACCATCCGCCCGACCCGCAAGGGGACCAACCGTTCCAGACGGCCCGCATGCAGCTCCTCGATGAGGTCGATCGGGTCGGGCCGGTGCTCCGCGGGCCGCCAGCGGCCCAGGGCACCACGCTTGACCCGGTCCCGCAACGCCCGCCCCGCGGCGTAGCGCTCGTCCTGCGTCGGCAACGGGGTGCGCAGCTCGTCCGCCATCAGACCTCCCGACACCGCGCCGTCATCGGACAGCCCGCCGGATCGTTGCGACAACCATTCCTGGTGCATGCGGACACGGTCAAGCAGCGGCTCATGGTGCGCCGTTCCTGCTCGCTGCCGATGGTCGTGGCGAGGGGCGGGCAGCCGGGACGGCTCTGGGGGGCTGTCGGCCGTCGGCGGGATCGTCGGCGCGCTCTACCAGGCGGGCCGGGAAACGATCGACGTGGTGATCCGCAACGTCCTGCCGTTCATCGCCTTCATCTCGCTCATCATCGGCTTCATCCTCGCCACGGGGATCGGCAAGTTCATCGCCGACCGGCTGTCGCCGCTCGCCTCCAGCCTGCCCGGGCTGCTGGTCATCTCCCTGGTCTGCGCGCTGCCCGTGCTGTCCCCGCTGCTCGGGCCCGGCGCGGTGATCGCCCAGATCGTCGGCACCCTGCTCGGCGTGCAGATCGGCCAGGGCAAGATCCCGCTGCAGTACTCGCTGCCGGCCCTGTTCGCGATCACCCGCAGGTCGGCTGCGACTTCATCCCGGTCGGGCTCGCCCTCGGGGAGGCCGAGCCGGAGACGGTTGAGGTGGGCGTGCCCGCGGTACTGTTCTCCCGGCTCGTGACCGGGCCGGCAGCCGTGATCATCGCCTACCTCGCCAGCTTCGGCCTGTATTCCGGCAGGTAGGCGTCTGAGAAACGGCGCCTGAGAAACAAGGAGGTTCCCACGATGGCGGAGTACAAGGCGGTCAGGGTCGAGGCTGGCCGGGGCGGGTGGGGTGGCCCGCTCACCATCAAGCCGACCGCGGAGCGGCCGCTGATCTACTCGGTGACCGGCGGCGGGATCCACCCGGTGGCCCAGAGGATCGCCGAGCTGACCGGCGGTGAGCCCTTCGACGGCTTCAAGAGCTCAGCTCCTTTCGACAAGATCGCCGTGGCGGTCATCGACTGTGGAGGCACCGCCCGGGTCGGGGTCTACCCCATGAAGAAGGTGCCAACGGTTGACGTGCACGCCACCTCGCCGGCCGGCCCCCTTGCCCAGTTCATCAAGGAGGACATCTTCGTCTCCGGCGTCAAGCTGGACAACGTGAAGGAAGTCTGATGACCCCTCTGCCGACCCGCTACGTGACCACGGTCACCAGGGTCGGCGAGCAGGTGCCCGAATTCGTCGAGCAGGGCATCCTCATCCTGTTCGCCGAGGGCGCTCCCGAGGAGCTGCATTTCTTCTCCGTGCTGCACCAGCCGGAGCAGACGACGGGCGGCGTGCGCCCTGGCGACGTCATCCACATCGACGACCACGCCCTGCGGGTGACCGCGGTCGGCCACGTGGCCAACGACAACCTGGTCAACCTCGGCCACATCGACCTGAAGGCCAACGGCGCCGACGACGCGCCCCTGCCCGGCGACGTGTGCGTGGAGGCGGTGCCGCTGCCCAAGGTGCGGCCGGGCACCAGGTTGGTGATCGAGGGGGTGGAGACCGACGCGGCCGCCGGCGAGGCAGCCGAGGCGGCCAGCAAGTCTGGAAGGTGATGAATGTGAGCCTCTCGACCCGACACGAGCACGTGCTCCATGTCCTCACCTCATGGCCTTTCCCCAGCGAGCAGCCGCTCGGCGACGAAGAGGTCGTGTGCGTATGTGACTTTGAGGTTGCGCGGGTGCCCGGGCACGACCGACACGGCGAGATCGCTGTAGCGCTCGACGCATGCGGCAGTGTCGGTCCCGACGAAGCCGTCGCGTGCCGCCGCCTCGTGCGCGGCCAGCAGGGGAGCACCTCGGAAGGCCTGGGGCGTCTGCATGGAGACCAGGTCGTCGTACGGGGGACCGGACAGAAGCCCGGCCGCATCGACGTCCAGCACCCCCTCGACCGGGAGACCGGGCACGGCCGCGCCGGTCCGCAGAGCGGCCGCGAGCACGTCCTGGGCCATGCGCAAGGGCGTCAGAGGCCGAGCGGCGTCATGGATGAGGACGATGTCGACCTCCCCGCGGCGGATCGTGTCGGCGAGGTGCAGCAGCGCCCGGAACTCCGAGTCGTGGCGGGTGGCGCCTCCGAGCACCACGTCGACCGGCATCCCGGCGTACTCCCGGTCGAGTACCTCCGCGGCCAGCTCGACGTCGTCGGCACGCACCACCAGCACCAGCCGGCCGATGCCGGACACCCTCTGCAACAGCTCGAGCGACCAGACGACGATGCGGCGACCGGCCAAGGGCAGGTACGCCTTGTTGCGGCTGTTGCCGACCCTGGTTCCCGTGCCCGCGGCCAGCACCACGCCGGCATGCACCGCGCCTGGCTGTCGTCTCATGGAGGAATATTGCCACCCTCCGCTGCCTGAGGGCAGGGGATTCCCGGTTGGCTGTCCGGGTGGTTCGCGGAAGAGGTGCGCCGAAACCCGGGCTCCCGGGGAAGCCCCGGGCTCAAGGGGAAGCCCCGGCTCAAGGGGAAGCCCAGGCTCCAGGGACGTACGTACACTCGGGCGACCACCACCCAACGAAGGGAGCCACGTCATGGCCAAGTCCAAGTTCCGCGTCACCTACGCGACCCTGTCGGCCGACAACGAGGACCTGCATGCCGCCTACGACGAGGGCGTGCGGACGGCGCGCGGCTGGCTGGGGGCGACGTTCCCGGTGTACGTGAACGGGGAGGCGCGCACCGACGGTCCCACGTTCGACGTGGTCAGCCCGAACGACGCCGGGCTGCGGCTCGGCACCTTCCACGAGGCGACCGGGCGCGACGTGGACGACGCGGTGGCCGCGGCGAAGGCGGCGTTCCCCGCCTGGTCGCGGACGCCGTGGCAGGAGCGCGTGGCGCTGCTGCGCCGGGCCGCCGACCTGATCAGCGAGCGCTCCAACGAGCTGGCGGCGCTGATGTCGATGGAGGTGGGCAAGAACCGGCTGGAGGCGCTCGGGGACGTGGAGGAGTCGGCCGACCTGATCCGCTACTACTGCGACCAGCTCGAGGCCAACGACGGGTTCGACCGGAATATGGGGCAGCTGTCGGCCAGCGAGCAGACCCGCAGCGTGCTGCGGCCCTACGGGGTGTGGGCGGTGATCAGCCCGTTCAACTTCCCGATGGCGCTGGCCGCGGGCCCGGCCGGTGGCGCGCTGGTGGCGGGGAACACGGTGGTGCTCAAGCCGTCGCCGCAGGGGTCGTTCACCGGGATGAAGCTGTACGAGTGCCTGCGTGACGCCGGGCTGCCGGCGGGCGCGTTCCACTGCCTGCCGGGTGGCGACGACGTGGGCAAGGCCGTCGTGGCCCACGAGGGCGTCGACGGGATCACCTTCACCGGCTCCTACGAGGTCGGGATGACGATCTACAAGCAGTTCTCCAAGGGCTACCCGCGCCCGGCCGTGTGCGAGATGGGCGGCAAGAACCCGGCCATCGTGTCGGCCAAGGCCGACCTGGACCTGGCCGCCGACGGGGTGATGCGGTCGGCGTTCGGGTTCTCCGGGCAGAAGTGCTCGGCCTGCTCGCGGGTGTACGTGGAGCGGGCGGTGGCCGGCGAGTTCACCGACAAGCTGGCCGACCGGGCCGCGAAGGTGGCCGTGGGCGACCCGGTCGACCGGGCCGTGTACATGGGGCCGGTCATCGACGCCGAGGCGGTGCAGCGGTTCGAGCAGGCCGTCAAGGAAGCCCGCGAGCAGGGCCGGGTGCTGGCCGGCGGGGAGGTGCTCCGGGGTGGGGGGCTGCCCGAGGGCAACTACGTCGCCCCGACGGTGGTCACCGACCTGCCCGCCGACCACCGGTTGTTCAAGGAGGAGCTGTTCGTGCCGCTCGTGGCCGTCAGCCCGGTCGACTCCCTGGACGAGGCGCTGGACCTCGCCAACGACACCGAGTACGGGCTGACGGCCGGGTTCTACTCGAGCGACGACGCCGAGGTGCGGCGCTTCCTGGACGAGATCGAGGCCGGGGTGGTGTACGTCAACCGGCGGGCCGGGGCGACCACCGGCGCGTGGCCGGGCGTGCAGCCGTTCGGGGGCTGGAAGGGCTCGGGCAGTTCGGGCAAGGCGGGCGGCGGCCTGTACTACGTGCAGCAGTTCCTTCGGGAGCAGTCGCAGACGGTGGTGTCGTCATGAGCGAGGCCCGGACCCTGACCGGGGCCAAGCCCGACGGCGGGGGCGGGTCCGGGCCCGACGGCGGGGGCGTGGCCGCAGCGGCCGCCCGTCCTGCCGACCAGGCCTCGCGCGTTTCAGGCAGCGAGGGCTCGCGCGCTTCAGGCAGCGGGGCCTCGCGCGCTTCACGCCACGGCGCGTGGCTGGACCCGGCCCGGCCCGTGCCCGACGTGCGCACCGCGCTGCCCGGGCCGGAGGCGCGGCGGGTACTGGAGCGCGATGCCCGGGTGACCAGCCCGTCGCTGCCCCGCGCCTACCCGATGGCGCCCAGGCGGGGCCTGGGCGCGGTGGTCGAGGACGTCGACGGCAACCTGTTCCTGGACTTCAACGCCGGCATCGCGGTGACCTCGACCGGGCACGCCCATCCCCGGGTGGTGGAGGCGGTCCGCAGGCAGGCCGGGGAGCTGCTGCACTACTCGGCGAGCGACTTCTACCTGCCGATCTACTCCGAGATGTGCGAAGCGCTGGCGGCGACCGCCCCGATCTCGGGGCCGGTGCGCACCTTCCTGACCAACTCCGGCACCGAGGCGGTCGAAGGCGCGTTGAAGCTGGCCCGGGCGGCGACCGGCCGGCCCTACGCGATCTCGTTCCTGGGCGCCTTCCACGGGCGCACCTACGGGTCGGTGAGCCTGACCGCGTCCAAGGCCAAGTACCACGCCGGGTTCGGGCCGCTGCTGCCGGGGGTCATCCACGCGCCCTATGCCTACTGCCACCGCTGCCCGATCAACCTGACCTGGCCGGCCTGCGACAACGCCACCGTCGACCACCTGGAGCAGGTGGTGTTCAAGTACGAGGTGGACCCGTCGGAGGTGGCCGCGGTGTTCGTCGAGCCGATCCAGGGGGAGGGCGGCTACGTGGTCCCCCCGCCCGGGTGGCTCGAGAAGCTCAAGGAGGTCTGCGACCGGCACGGCATCCTGTTCGTCGCCGACGAGGTGCAGTCGGGCATGGGACGCACCGGGCGGATGTGGGCGGTCGAGCACACGGGGGTCGAGCCGGACATGGTCGTCTCGGCCAAAGGGCTCGCCTCCGGTCTGCCGCTGGGCGCGTTCATGGCCCGCGCCGAGCTGATGGAGCGCTGGTCGGCGGGGGCGCACGGCTCCACCTACGGCGGCAGCCCGGTGCCGTGTGCTGCCGGGCTGGCGACCCTGGAGGTGCTGCGCGAGGAGCGGCTGCTCGACAACGCCACCGCCCAGGGGGAGCTGCTGCTGGCCGGGCTCAACCTGATCCGCCGCCGGCTGCCCTGGCTGGTCGAGGACGTGCGTGGCGTGGGCCTGATGATCGGGGTGGAGCTCCCCGACGCCCGGCTCGCCGAGGAGGTCGCTGTGGCCGCGTTCCGGCGCGGCCTGCTGGTGCTCGAGGCGGGCGAGAGCGCGGTGCGCATGTCGCCCCCGCTGGTCGTGACCGAGGAGCAGTGCCACACCGCGCTACGCCTGTTCGGCCAGGCGGTCGACGAGGTGGCCGCCGGCCGCGCGCCCGACTCGGCACCCCCGGCGACACCGGTGGGCAGCTGACCGGTCGTGCCAGGCGGAGCAACGTGCGGTTCAGGGTCCTCGGGCGTCGCCGATCAGTGCTTCGCTCGTCGCCGCGCCCCGACCAGGGTGGCCGCGCCAAGGCCGAGAAGGCCGACTGCGAGCACCAGCAGGGCGCTCGTCCGCACGCCGGTGAACGGCAGGCCGCCTGAGCTCGTGAACAGCAGGCCGCCTGAGCCTGTCGAGGTCGTCGCCCCGAGGACCTGCCCGGAGGACGCCGAGCTCCCTGTGCTCGACGTCGCCGCGGCGACCATGGAACCGTGCGGCGTGGTCGTGCTCGGGCTGAGCGCCGTGCTCGCGCCGAGGCTGGAGGTCGGGCTCGAGGACGTCGGGCTCGAGGTGGTGCCGCCGCTTCCGGTGAAGGTGCCGCAGCTCTTGCCGGCGTTCAGGCAGGTGTCGACGAGGGTCTGCAGCTTGGCCTGGTCCCAGGTGTTCCAGAAGTCCGCGTGGATGGTGAAGGTCGGGCCGGAGGAGAGCATGGTCATGCCGGTGGAGGCGCCGACGGGGTACTCGGTGCGCAGGATGAGGCGCGGCAGCGCACGCCCGAAGCCCGGCGGGCACTTCCCGCCCGACGGGTAGCGCAGGTGCGGCGTGTCGTCCGCGTGGGTCAGCACTCCGTCCCAGCAGTTGGGGAACCCGACGTGCAGGGCGACGATCCCGGTCGGGCAGGACGCCGGTGGCGCGACGGCCTTGCCGCTGCCGGAGTTGTCCGAGCAGCCCCAGTAGATCTCGCGGCCGAGCTTGGGGTTCTCGCTCGGGCTCTTGGCGCGCGAGTTGCCCGCGACCATGCGCAGGTCGGGCGGGAACGGCTCGATGTGGGTGCCGGCGGCGAGGTTGTTGGCCCGGAAGTAGACCTGCTCACGGACGCCCTGCCCGGCCGGGCTGACCCTCACGCCGTTGCGGAGCAGGGCCGGCGTCCAGTAGCCGGCGGTGTCGCCCGCCGGGCAGGTGGTGCCGCCCGCGCGCATCGACTGGTAGGTCGACGTCGCGTCGATGGAGGTGTTGCCGAAGAAGTCGTGAAGGTGGCTCATCCCGCGCATGCCGGGATGGACGATCGGGTCGTCTGGCAGCGACCGGGCCAGCCCACACTTGAGCAGCCACCCGCTGGACGCGGCCTGGGAGGGGGCCGGGATCGCCAGGAGCGTGCCGAGCACGACGACAGACAGAAGCAGAACGCGCCAGAGCGTTCGCATCATGCAACTCCTTTGGGGGAGGGAGCCGGATGCAGGAGGGGGACCGGTAGACGGGTGCCATGTGGGGGCACAGCACCCGGGAGGCGGCTGGAGTCGGGGAGCGGGTCACGTGACGATAACAAGGCGATAACGGCAAGAGCAAACCGAGCCGTCGAAGCCGCTCTTTCACCCAGATCCGATCTGGGCGAAAAGCGTCTCCCGGCCGCTTCCTCCGGCGATGGCACTAGCAACGGGATGGCGTGGGGGACCACGGCATGTGGGGTCAGAGGGCCCCGTTGCGGCGGAGCGTGTGGAAGGCCGCGACGCCCGCGACGATCGGGAGCCAGTAGGTGACGAGGCGAAACGACAGGACACCGGCAATGGCCGCGCCGCCGGGTACGTCGAGACGGGTCAGCGCGGCGACGAGCGCGGCCTCGACCGCGCCGAGCCCGCCCGGGGTGGGGCTGGCCGCCCCGATCGCTGCGCCTGCCAGGTAGGCGGCGGCGACGTAGAGCAGCGGCGGGTGCGCCCCGAAGGCGCGCAGGGCAAACGACAGGGCGAGCACGTAGCCGGCGGTGACGCCGGCGGCGCCGGCGAACACCAACGTGGCCTGCCTGGGGCGCTGGAACACGGCGAGGAGGCTTCGTGCCGCCTGCCGGGCCTGGGGCAGCAGGCGCCGGCCGACCGGCGACCAGAAGACCAGCCCGAGGAGCGTGGTGACAGCGACGATGGCGACGAGCAGGCCCCACCGGCGCGGCAGGCGGATGGGCTGGATGTCGGCATCGCTCAGGAGGGCGGCCGCGGAGGCGAGCGCCAGGGCGTGGACGACGAACCCGGCGGCAGTGGTCAGCGCCACCGCCGCCATCGCCTCCGGTCGCCGCAGGCCTGACCGTTCCAGGTAGCGGACGTTGGTGGCGACCCCCCCGATGCCGCCGGGCGCGAGCCGGTTGGCCACCGAGGAGGCGAGCTGAACCAGGATGGTGCGCCCGAGCGGCAGCGGGCGGCCGGACGCGCCGATGACCGCCGCGGCGGCCATCACGGCTGGGCGGCGCCCAACGGAGGGAAGCCACGACCATCCAGTCGACAGCGTCACAGCCACCTTGACCCGGCCCGGCTCATGCTGCGCTACTGGCGGCAGGACAGGACGCTCCGCCGGCTCGCCGGCGGGCCCCACGCCAAGAGAGGTACCCATGGCGGAGCCGCTCGTCAGGGAGACGCCCGACTCGTTCAGCTTGACCAAGGTCGGCGCCGACGGGGTGCCGCGTGAGCTGCAAGCGCGGTGGATCAGCGACACGGTCCTCGCCGTCACCGTCTTCGTCGCCACCCAGTACTGCCCGATCCCGCTCGACCGGGCGGAGGCGCGGCGGTTCGCGCGCTGGCTCGCCGGCCAGGTCGGCTGACCGCGCGACCGAGCCGCGCTGACACCGACCCGAGCCCTGGTGACACCGGCCGAGCCCCGCGGCACCGGCCGAGCCCGGTGACACCGGCCCGAGCACGGCGACACCGGCCCGAGCACGGGCCCGGTCCGAGAAGGCGCGCTCGGGCCCATGTACCTGGCCGGGCTGGTCGCGGCGAGCGCGGTTCGTGAACAGTTGGCGCATCTGCTACCGTCTGTCAGGATTAGCGATATTCGTGTGGGCAACGGCGGCCATGCCGAGCAGGCAGGAGGTTTCATGGCAGCGGCTCCGTTCCCGCAGCCCGAGGCCGCGCGACCCGCCGACCCGGATGCGCCGCCCGCCGACCCGGATGCGCCGCCCGTCGACCCTTCCGCCCCTGGGGGCCGAAGGGTCGTCCACGGCCGGACCACCGGCCTCTGGCTCGACCGGTGGCTGGCCGCCTGCGCCGACCTGGCCCGCCTCAAGGCGCGCAACCCCATGCTCGATGCCGTCGTCGCCGAGGTCGACGGGCGGCGCATCCGGGTCGGCGAGCACTGGCTCACCGACTTCGCCTCCTGCAACTACCTCGGGCTGGACCTGGACCGCGAGGTGATCGAGGCCATCCCCGCCTACCTCGACCAGTGGGGCACCCACCCGAGCTGGTCGCGCATGCTGGGCAGCCCGATCCTGTACCAGCAGATCGAGGCCGGCCTCCGCGACCTGCTCGGCACCGAGGACGCACTGCTGCTGCCCACGCTCACCCACATCCACGCCTCGGTCATCCCGGTCCTGGCCAGCGCGGGCACGATCTTCCTGGACGCCCGGGCCCACAAGACGATCTACGACGGCTGCGTGGTCGCCCGCGCGCACGGGGCGACCATCCGCCGCTTCCCCCACGACGACCCCGGCGCGCTCGAGCAGCTGCTGCGCCAGCACCCCGCCCCGCCCCGGCTGATCTGCATGGACGGCGTCAACTCGATGACCGGCAACCCCCCGGAGCTGGCCAGGTTCGCCCACCTGGCCCGCGCCTACGACGCCCTGCTCTACGTCGACGACGCCCACGGGTTCGGGGTGGTCGGCGAGCGTGCCGGCGACGAGCCGTGCCCGTACGGGCGGCGCGGCAACGGCGTGGTGCGCCACCTGGGCGAGAGCTACGACAACGTCGTGCTGACCGGCGGGTTCTCCAAGGCGTACTCGTCGCTGCTGGCATTCGTGGCCTGCCCGACCGAGCTGAAGGACCTGCTGAAGATCGCCGCTCCGCCGTACCTGTACTCCGGGCCGTCCCCGGTTGCCTCGCTGGCCAGCGCGCTGGTCGGCCTCGAGGTCAACGCCCGGCGCGGGGACGACCTGCGCGCGGAGCTGTACGCCAGGACCCGCAGGGTCCTCGACCACCTGGACGCGCTGGGAGCCACGACCCTCAACCGCTCGGGCTTCCCGATCATCGAGGTGCCGTTGGCCGACCCGGACGACCTCGACGCGGCGGGCGCGCTCCTGTTCGAGCGGGGGATCTATGCGACGCTGGCGTTCTACCCGGGGGTGCCCCGCCACGAGGTCGGCTTCCGCCTGCAGGTCACCGCGGCCAACACCGACGAGCAGGTGACCAGCCTGCTCGGCGTGCTCGACGAGCTGGCCGAGCGGTTCCCGCTCCAGGCCCCGGCCTGGTGACCCGGTCAGGCCTGGTGACCCGGTCAGGGGTCACCAGGCGGCGGCGCCCGGGAGCCGCGCCGGTCGCAGCGGCATCCGCAGCGGTGCCCGGACCTCATCCGCAGAGGACCGTCGGAGACTCAGCCGCGGCGGTGCCCGGACCTCATCGGCGGCGGGCCGTCGGAGACTCAGCCGCCGCTGGCGACCTGCCGGACGGCGGCGGCGATCGCCGCTGCGGGGGCATCCTTGGAAAGGAAGCGGCTCGCTCCGGCCGCCCTGGCCGTGTCCTTGAGGTCCTGGTCGTCGAAGGCGCTGATCACGACGACCCGAGTGTCGGGAAGGTCCCGGGTGATGATGGCGGTAGCGGCGATCCCGTCGAGGATGGGCATGCGGATGTCCATCACGACGACGTCGGGTCGGAGCCGCCGCGCCAGCACCACGCCTTCCGCCCCGTGGCTGGCCTCCCCGACCACCGTGAACCCGGCGTCCTCGAGCAGGGCCCGGATCTCACGGCGGATGCTGGAGATGTCGTCGACCACCAGCACTCGAGACGCCAGTGGCGCCACGTCAGCCGGCCAGCCAGCCGACGTGGCCGGGGCGGGGACGCCGCCGAGGCGGCCAGCCTCACGGCCGTCAGCGCGGCTGGCGCGCGCGGTGTCGTCGGGTCGGTCCAGCAAGCTCAAGCTCACGTGAGGCTCCTGGGGTGATGGTGCATCCGCGATCAGGGCTCCAGGACGGAAGAGGTGAACTGCGGGGCCAGCGCGACGTGGATGCAGGTCCCCTGCCCGGGCTGGGAGTCGAGCTCCAAGCGCCCGGCGCCGAGCTCCACCCGTTCCCGCATGCCGGCCAGGCCGTAGTGGCCGTCTTCGAGCAGCTGCGCCGCCGTCGCGGGGTCGAAGCCGATCCCGTCGTCACGGACCGTGAGGTCCACGGTGTGCTGGTTGGCGGCCAGGCGGACCCAGACGTTGCTGGCTTGGGCGTGCTTGGCCACATTGGTCAAGGCCTCCTGCACCACCCGGTACACGATGGTCTCCACCTCCGGCGCCGGGCGCTCGTCGACGTGGGCGTCGACGTTGACGTTGACCTTGCTCTGCCGCGCGAAGCTGTCCCCGTGGAGCTTGAGGGCGCCGGCCAGGCCGTGCTGGTCGAGGGCGGGTGGGCGCAGCTCGGCCAGCAGGTGGCGCAGGGTGCGGGTCACGGTGGCCAGCGCCTCCTGCTGCTGGCTGAGCAGCTCGCTCGCGACGTCGAGGTTCTGGGTCTGGAGCCGTCGACCGACCCGCTCCAGCCCGTAGCTCATGGCGGTGAGCTCTTGCACCGGCCCGTCGTGGAGCTCGGCAGCCAGCCGCTGGCGCTCCTGCTGGGTGGCGGTGAGGATCCTGCCCACTGCCCGCTCGCGCTCCTGCTGGCGGGCTGCCTGGTCGGCGGCCTGGCCCGCCAGCGCGGTCATGCGCGCGGTCAGCAGGACGAACAGCACGACCGAGCCGGCCGCGTTGACGCCGACGTCCAGTGGCTGATGGCGGGCGGACTGGATCACCAGCATCGCCGGGGCCATGAGCGTGGCGGCCGTGAGCAGCGCACGCCGGCTGCCGGTCAGCCGCGGCGGCGCCGGCGGGGTAGGCTCCGACAGCGACCGCATCGACGGGTGCAGGGCGGCTGCGCCCAGCCCGGCGTAGAAGACGATCCAGATGAGGTCAAGGGCGCCGCCGGGGACCCAGCCGACCGTGAGCTGGCTCAGCCCGTACACGGTGTCCCCGATCAGCAGGGCCGCCAGGCCGGCGGTGAGCAACCGGAAGGCGGTGGTGCTCTGGGTGCCGGCACGCCACAGGCGCACCGCCACCGCCAGCAGCAGGACGTCCTCAAGCGGGTAGCCGATCGAGACCAGCCGCTGCAGCAGGGTCAGGTCGGGCGCCCTGACGTAGGGGACCATCAGGAAGACCCACGTCAGCAGGCCGACACCGGTGGCGATGATGACCGCGTCGATCAGGCTGGTGCGGTCGCGGCCCGGGGTCCGGGCCCGGATCAGCAGCAGCAGACCGGCCGCCAGCAGCGGGAAGAAGGCCAGGTAGACGGGGTCGGCCACCGACGGGAACGGCGCCTCGGTCCGCAGCACCCACTCGTAGCCGTTGTTGATCGTGTCCCCGGCGCTGAACATGAACAGACCGGCCGCCAGCAGGTGCCAGGCCAGCGGCTGGCGGGGCCGGTAGATGCGGACACCGACGACCACGGCGACAACAGACGACATGCCAGCCGCCGTGTAGCAGGCCGCCTTGGGCGGCGACGGCGGCAACAGGAAGTAGCCGAGGGTGAACACCGCCTCGGCGGCAAGGAACACGCGCATCGATTTCGGGATCACGCTAGCGTTATCGGCCGGTCCGGCCGCAACCTTT
>DASYUT010000266.1 GCA_036000965.1 Actinomycetes bacterium | reverse complement strand
CTACCCGCAGCTGCGCGAGCGGGTCCGCCAACTGGCCGAGCAGGGCCACCGCGCCCAGGCCATCGCCAACCGGCTGCACGCCGAAGGCTTCCGCCCGGCCAAGGGCCACCAGCGCATCGGGATCAGCGCCATCACCCAGCTATTGCACCAGCTCGGCTATCCCCGGGCCTTCACCCGCCAGCGCATCGTCCCGCCGCCCGGCGAAGAACCCGGCCCCCACGAGTGGTGGCTGGACGACCTCGCCGCCGAGCTCGCCATGCCCCCCATCACCCTGCACAGCTGGATCCGCCGCGGCTGGGTCCACACCCGCCAGGAATCCCGCCGCCCCTACCGGTGGATCATCCACGCCGACGGCCACCAGCTCGCCGAGCTACGCCAGCGCCGATCCCGCCCACCCGGCTGGTACACCCGCCGGCGCTGGGCCGACTCAAAGCCACCAGCCCACAACGGGAGCCGAGATCATGCAGCCAGTCCGCATATATGAGTGCACTGTGGTTGACACATCTCCACTCGCCAGCGCAGCTTGGCCAGGTGCACGAGTTGTTCCAGCGGGGTGTCGGCGGGCAGGGTGGCCAGCCAGCAGGTGACCGGCTCGGGCTCGCCGTCTGGCCACTCGGCCACCAGCCAGCGCACCGGCAGCTGGCCGCCGTGGGCGGCACGGCGCAGCCTGACCCCGGCCGGGCGCACCCGCAGGGCGACAAGGCGCGAGACCAGCGGCGCCCCGTCGGCGCCTTGGCGCCAGGCGACCGTGCGAGCCGCCGAGGGGCCCGCGACCAGCACCAGTTGCCGCAGCGAGGAGCGCTGCTGCCGGTAGCGGGGCACCGGTGGGCGGCCCCGGCCCGTATACGGCACGGCCTCGGGCACCACCTGCTCGGGGTAGGCGCTGATCGTGCCGGGGACCTGCACCACGTAGGGCAGCGCCCGCTGCTCCAGGCCCAGCCGGAACTCGCTGACCTCGCCGTAGGCGGCGTCGGCCAGGATCACCGGCGGGGCAAGGCCCCAGGCGGCCAGCTCGTCCAGCAGCGCCAGCTGCCACTTGGGCCGGTGACGCTCACCGGCGGGTACGTGCGCCTTGCGGCGCCGCTCGATGTCGGCGTCCCACTCCTGGGGCAGAAACAGCCGCCAGTCCAGCGGGCAGGAGGCAGCGTCGGTGACCGCGTGCACGCTCACGCCGACCTGGCAGTTGGCGACCTTGCCCAGCGCACCGCAGGACTGCGGCGCGACCCCGACCGAGTGGCGGCCGAACTTCGGGAAGCCGGTGTCATCGATCACCCAGGCATCGGGGGCCAAGGCGGTGGTCATGCGCTGGGCGAGCCGGCGGCGCACGGGGGTCGGGTCCCAGGGGGACTGGTTGACAAACTGCTGCAGCGCCTGCTCCAGCGCGTACGCGTCCGCGTCGGGAGCACCGCGGGCCAGCCGGGCGGCCATCGGCTGGATCGACTTGCGCCTGCCGTCCAGCAGCAGCCCACGCAGGTAGCGCTGGCCCCAGCGGCGCTGGTCTTTGCGGGGGACGGACGCGAACAGGTCCTCGGCGAATGCGGCCAGGCGGGTGCGGATGCGGCGAAGTTGGGTGGGTGTCATTGCTTGCCACCAGTGGTGGTGGCGGGCTCCTTCAGCTCGGGGATATCACTGCACAGGTACACCCAGCAGCAGTACTTCCGCAAGAGCTAACGGAGTACTGCTACCTGGCCGATCGTGTGATGCACCGAGGTGGCTGCTTGTGGAGGTGGGCGGCGAGCTGGCCGGGCTCCTGCCCAAGGCCGGGATGCTGCGCCGCATCGAACTCGGTGGCAGCTCGGAGACTGGCCGCGGCGGCGCGCCGCTGGCGCGCATGGGCGCCACAGAGACGGCGGGCGACCTGGCACCAGCGGCCGGCTGGTGCGCCCCTTCCGGGTTACCTTGCCCACGCAGTGCTCCCGCGCTCGGGGACGAGCGTGGTCGGCGTGGCGTGCCGCTGCTCGTTCCCTCCTCGTTCACGCGGACCCACGGCTTGCGGAATGACGACGCAAGCAGTGGCGCGGGCCGCGACAGCGGCCCTGATAATCGCCTATATCACCGGCCACCCGGCCGGGCCACGCCTCGCCGACCAGGACCTACGATAGAGCTTCGAGGGCCCTTGGGCTGGCCGTGCGGCTACTCGTCGGTGAGGACAGCCGCTGCGATTCTGCGGACGCGTTCGGGGTCGGCGATCGCGTCGATCTCGGCGATCTTGCCCTCGGCGACGGTGAAACCCATCACGGTGATGGGCCGTCCGCGTACAGTGACGACCACTCCGGCTGCTCCGTTCACCAGCGCGGGACGCAGGGACAACCGGGCGCGCGAATATTGGCCGGAGCCCGCTGCGCGCCTGCCTGGCTACGGCGGCTGCGCCATGGATCGCCATGGAGGCCGCGGGGCGCTTCGCGCCGGCGTCGACTCGCAGCACGACGTCGGGGTCGAGCACGGCGACGAGGGCGTCGAAATCGCCGCCGCGCGCAGCCGAGAAGAAGGCGCCGACCACCTCTCGCTGGCGGGCGAGTCGGGGTCGGGAGCCGGGACGTCGGCGCCCTTGACGCGGCGTCGCGCCCTGCTGGCCAGCTGCCTCGCCGCCGCGGGGGTCCGGCCGACCATGGGCGCGATCTCCTCAAACGGCAGCTCGAACAGGTCATGGAGCACGAACGCCAGCCGCTCGGCGGGAGCCAGGGTGTCGAGCACCACCATCAACGCCAGGCCGACCGAGTCGGCCAACAGCGCCTCGTGCTCGGGATCGGCCGCATCCTCACGGGCGATGACGGGGTCAGGCACGTGCGTGCCCACGGGGTCCTCCCGCCGCACGGTACGGGCGCGCAGCGTGTTCAGGCAGACCCGGGCGACGATGGTGGTCAGCAAGCCGCCCAGGTTCTCCACGCCGTCGGCCCCCGAGCGGCTGAAGCGAACCCAGGCGTCCTGCACGGCGTCGTCGGCCTCGGGCAGCGAGCCGAGCATCCGGTAGGCCACCGCCCGCAGACGTCCCCGCTGCTCCTCGAAACGCTCCGCCAGCCAGGCACCTTCGTCCATCGGTCCGCCCATCGGTCACATTGCCCCGTCGCCGCGTGTCATTAAGAGTGACCAGCCAAACCCGGTCGATGTGACAAGGAGACGCGATGCAACCCCGGATCACCAGCCCGGCACTCAGCCTGCCCGGCGTCCTCGACGCCCTCCAAGCGCTCGGCGCAGCAGCAAGCCAGGCTGGTCTGCCGCAGACGACGACCGACCTCGTGTACCTGCGCGTCAGCCAGATCAACGGCTGCGCCGTCTGCCTCGACATGCACGCCCGAGCTGCCAAGAAGGCCGGCGAGACCGACGAGCGCCTCCTCACGATTGCGGGCTGGCGGTACGCCCCCTACTTCACCGACGCCGAACGGGCCGCCCTAGCGCTGGCCGAGGCCGCCACCCGGCTGGCCGACCGCGCCGACCCGGTGCCCGGCGAGATATTCGGCGAGGCCAGAAAGCACTACGACGAGCCGGCCTTGGCCGCCCTGGTGGTCCAGATCGCCGCGATCAATGCCTGGAACCGGCTCAACGTCATCACCGGTCAGGTGGCGGGGGAATGGACCGCGCAATGGGTGGCCTGAGCAGCACGCGCCAGCCGAAGCGGCCACCGGGAAATAGCGGGTCACCCTCGCCGC